>CAYMXD010000032.1:0-10748 GCA_964394095.1 uncultured Mesohalobacter sp.
ACTTTCCATCGAGCTGACTTATCGTGGCTTTATATTGACTGATATTGATGACAATAATGAAAGACTTTTCCAAGTTATCTCCTGTAAATTGTCCTTTTAATACGTTATTGTCCTGTGCAAATATGTTTAAATGACTGAACAGTAGAATAAAAACAATTACACCTGTGTTCAAAGCTTGAATCCTAAAAATTGGCCAATGTGTAAAGGTGTGAAACCTTATTGAATTTGCCACAAGAGAAGAACTTTTAGAATAAAGTTTCTCTTGTGAATGTAAATGATTTTTAGATTTATTTACCATATTCAGCCTTAAAGTCTTCTGAAATTTCCATCAAGAATTGTATCAAATCCAAATCATTTGATTGTTTAAGCAACTCATTTGTGAGTCCATTTCCTTTTGTATAACTAATGAACTGACCGATTTGATTTTCTTTTATATTTAAAAAATCAATAAAAAAATCTTTACCGCCCAACTTACCAATTAGAGATGATTTATTATCGGTTCCTTTTTTATATTGATCTCTTTTGGTAAATAATCCACTAATGAGTTTAAAAACACGCCTAAAATTAACACTAGCGGGGATGGGATTCTGTTCCATTGCAACATTTCTCAAACTAAACTCCGCTTGAGTCGTCACTTCCTCATCATAAGCTTTTGAAACATCAAAGGTTCCAAAATCTAATTTTGAAGATTTATTTAATTTGATATTTTTCGCATCCGATTCCAGGTTACCCGTCAAGTTTATTGAAAAGAGATTAACCTGTTCTAATTCGTTGACTTTTAATTTCAGAGGGATTTCAATACTGTTATTAAAAAATTCGGGTTTAACTACAAATTTCATCTCCTTATACTGTATAGATGAGATTAAAATACTGTCCCCAACTTCTGCTTCAATTTCAAATTTACCACCCAACTGGCTAATAGTCGCCTTGTATGTATTGATGTTTATGACATTGATGAAAGACTTTTCCAAATTTTCCCCAATAAATTTACCCTTAAGTTTTTTATTTTGAGCATAGGAAGTGAACACCAATGAAATGAAAAAAATTGAACAAAATAATTTCATTGCATACTGAGTTTTTGTTTTAGAAATAAATATCTTGATTAAGATAAACAGTAATGTTGATGATAAACATCTGAAACCTAACTTAAGAGATATCAATAATACCAAACAAATAAACTACTTTTCTAAACGGAATGCTTATTTTTTTCTAAAGTTTAAGTCATTAAAATAATATTTTAGGAAAGAATTTAGACATTTTAAAAACTATAGCCGCCTAATACAAGAATATTTAACCTCTTACTTCATGCTAGCATAATGCCAATTAACTAATTAACGAAAAATCATTTCACATTCCGCTTTTTGGGCTAAATCTCAAATTAATAAGTTTTTTGTAAGGTTAAAATTTGTAAGCATTTAGAGACTAATTATTAATCTAATTTTCTTTTATTGAAGGTTTCTGCTTTATTAAGAAGGAATTCAATAAGGTCCATTTCATTACCCTTTTTCAAAAGGTCATCATCAAAACCATTATCATAAGCATAAAATATAAAAGCATTGATATCGTCTTCTTCGATATTAAAATTATCGTGAAAAAATTCATTATCGTAAATTTTTCTAACCTCAACGTCAATATCTTGATCTAAATTTGATTTTTTCTTTTTATCGGTTTTCTTGATATATCGTTTAAAAATCTGGATGAAATCCATAGGGTAATCTAAATAATCATTATCAACAGCAACATTCTCAGATCGTATCTGACTTCCGGTTGTGATGTCTGCATCGTAACCATTGATAAGTTCATTTTGATCGATATTGAGTTGGGTATTGTTCACTCCTATTTTTTTAATATCGACGGTTAAATCTCCGCTTAGCACATTAGAGGATACTGTTACCGGATTTAATTGATTTACATTTTCTCTTATATTAATCACAATATCTCTTTCCTCCATTATTTTTTTTGTGATTTCAATTTCAAATTTTTCAAATTGAACAGAGGAAATCAACAAATGGTCTGTCGTTTTTACTTTAATAAGAAATTCACCATTACTATTGGTATTGGTGCCTTTTTCAGTATTGATATTATAGACATTGATATTTGAAGAATCAGAATCTTCAGGTACATTAATTTTACCTTTTAAAATCTGTCTTTCAGGAACTTGACCAAAAGATAAAATTGCAAAACACAAAAATATTACGGATAGAAATGTTCTCATATTATTATTTTTATATAAATTTAAGTATAAATAGTTTAAATTCAATTATCAAAATTCATAAAAATAAGTGAATATTGATTATATATTTAGCATAAAACCTTAAATCAATTCATACTGTTTGCCTGGAAGAGGTCTTATAACACCTTTTAATTCAAGGTTGAGTAAAATCGTAGATAATTTTGAAGTTGGAATATCACAAGCCAATGCCAATGGGTCGAGTTCAGATTTTTGACATTCTTTTAAGGCATCAACAACCTTTTGTTCTTCTTGGTTTAGCTCAATAAAAAGTTGTGTTTGTGTAGATTTAGGCTTTTTATCAATATCCCAATTAAGCATATAGACTACATCTGCAGCAGAGGTCATCATCATGGCCTGCTGTCTCTTTATCAAGTTATTGCAGCCTATACTCATTTTGTCGCTATATCGCCCAGGTAGTGCAAATACTTCGCGATTATAAGAGTTGGCCATTTCAGCTGTGACTAAAGACCCGCCTTTTTCTGCACTTTCTATAACAACAGTTGCTTCACTTAAACCAGCGATAATGCGATTACGTTTCAGAAAATTATTTCTATCAAAATCATCATCACTACAAAAGTCAGTAAAAAACCCGCCGTGTTCAAGCACACTATCTACATACTTTTGATGAACTTTAGGGTAAATTTGATTGAGCCCGTGTGCCAAACACCCAATAGTCTGTAGTTTGTGGTCTATGGCTGCTTTTTGAGCAGTAATATCTGTACCGTAAGCAAAGCCTGAAATAATAACAGGGTTTAAAACGGCTAAATCTTCAATGAGTTTTTCGTTTAAATTTAACCATTGACTTGTGATTTTGCGAGTCCCTACAATGCTCAACAACCTTTTATTTTTAAGGTCTATATTGCCTTTTTTGAAGAGCAATACGGGCCCATCTATACATTGTTTAAGTCTTTCAGGGTAATCTTTATCTTTAAAGAATATAAAGTCAATATCATTATCTTCAATAAATTTAAGCTCTCGTTCTGCGCCATCAAGGTCAACTTCACGCTTTAGACTGTATATTCTTTTAGTACCTAGTCCGTTAATTTTTTCTAGATTTTGAGATGTTTCCTTTAAAATATTTTCGGCTGAACCAAATATTTCTAATAAGCGTTTGGCTGTCGCATCGCCTATTTTTGATAATCTATGTAAAGCTAACAGGTATATTTTTTCTTGATAAGACATTTTTATAAATAGGTTTAATTGTCTTTTTCAACATC
Organism: uncultured Mesohalobacter sp.; assembly: GCA_964394095.1. Lineage (GTDB taxonomy): Bacteria > Bacteroidota > Bacteroidia > Flavobacteriales > Flavobacteriaceae > Psychroflexus. Next base: position 3,451 of record CAYMXD010000032.1, read on the forward strand.
TTCTTCAGAAATTTGTTCGTCTTCTCTTATGGAGTCTTCTTGGGTAATTTTTTGAGAATTTGAGGAATCAATTTCTCTGCCCATATACACCAGTTTACAATCCTCATTAACTTCAATTTCTTCACTATCTGAAGGTATGATTTCCAGGGAATTATCCTTGGTTTTAATAAAAATTGGGATGACTTCAGGGTCTGCCTTGGTAATCTCTATAAGGCCATGGTAATGCTCCTGAGAGTTGATTTTTATCTCATGAATTTCAGGATATCTTCGGGCTAAATTAACCAGCTTAATGTAATCATCGGTATGTGAAAATAAGCCATCGTCAGGATTGTTTTCCGGGTCATTCATCTCTTCAGGAGATATTACCCTAAAGGTACCGTTCTCGCCAAATTCTTTTTGAAAATTTTCTATGGCTTTATTATTAATTGTCGTATTTCCGGTGAGTGCCATTAAATAGCCTATATCGCTAAGCTCTAAATTATCCTGCAAATCATCTGAAAATATATCAGCAACAAAAGCACTGAGGCCAATTTTTTTGGCTTCATCTATATTGCTTTGATTATTATCAACAACAACAACATGACGATCATTTTCTTTTAAATATTTTGCAATAATTCTTGAAAACGAAGAAGAACCTACAATGAGAACACCACTGGAGTTTTTAAGAAATACACCCACCAGCTTCGCAAAAGGTCTGGCCGTGGTTGCATTAAGCAATACTGTTCCTAGCACAATCATAAATACCAGCGGTGTAATATATTCTGCATCCGGTACACCTTTATTGGCTAATTTTATACCAAAAAGTGAAGCTATACCTGCAGCCACAATACCTCTAGGCCCAACCCAGCTGATAAAGAGCTTTTCGTTGAACTTTAAATTAGAATTTATACTGCTCAACATAACTCCAAGCGGTCTGATAAGAAATACAATAATTAGAAACAAAAAGAGCGACTTAACATTGTAGACTAAAAGTAGTTCATCATAATTGATATTAGCTGCCAATAAAATAAACAATATACTAATAAGTAAAACACTTAAAGATTCTTTAAAATACAACAGGTCTTTAAAATTGGGAAGATTGGTATTCCCCATGATTATCCCCATAACCACAACGGCCAGAAGACCGCTCTCATGTGCAAAAGTATCGGCCAGCACAAATACGCCTAAAACTGCAGCTAAGGTGACCACATTAAGCAAAAAGTGAGGAATAATTTTTTTTCTTATCAAATAGATCAAAGCATGAGCAAAAGTAAATCCAAAACTAAACCCAAACAATATAACCTTACCAAAATCTACCAGCGCAATAGAGGTATATTCCGCTCCGGCTTTAGCATTAATAAACTCAAAAACCAAAACGGCAAACAACGCACCAATAGGATCTATGAGTATACCTTCCCATTTTAGAATAGCTGAAATATCCCGTTTTAAGGGAATATTCCTTAGAATTGGCGTAATCACAGTAGGTCCGGTTACAATTATTAAAGCAGAAAAAAGCAAAGAAATTTTCCAGGATAATTCAAAAATAAAATGAACTGCTATACCAGCACCGATAAAAGTAATCAATACGGCTATAGATATCAATTTCACGATTACACTACTAACATTGAGAATCTCTCCTCGCTTAAGAGTTAATCCACCTTCAAAAAGAATAACTCCAATAGCCAGTGACACAAAATAATATAAACTTTCTCCGGGAAACAGACCTTCACTCCCATTCCAAATAGGCTCAATAAATTTAGTGCCATCTTCTGTAAATTGTGTGGCTAAGGGGCCTACTAGAAGGCCAATTAATATAAGTGGCAAAATAGCAGGGATTTTAAAACGCCATGCTACCCATTGAGCTAATATTCCTAATATAATTATTGCAGCTAATTCAAACATATCTTGAAATTAAGCGTTAAAAATAGCATAATTCACTTACAAACAAAGTAAGTTGGGAGACTTTTAGTATCTTGCATTTCTCAAAAATTTACTATGAATTTATATCCTATTGAGACAGGACATTTTAAATTAGACGGTGGTGCAATGTTTGGTGTTGTACCAAAATCACTTTGGACAAGAACCAATCCAGCAGACAGCAACAATATGATTGATATTGCAGCAACAAGTCTGTTAATTGAAGATGGTAACAAACTCATACTCATAGATACTGGGCTTGGTAACAAGCAAAGTGATAAATTTTTTAGTTATTATTATCGCTGGGGTGATTACAACATAGATAAATCCCTTAAAGAACAAGGATTTCACAGAGATGATATTACTGATGTCTTTATGACTCACCTACATTTTGATCATTGTGGAGGAAGTATACAGTGGAATAAGGATAGAACGGGCTATGAACCGGCTTTTAAAAATGCCAAGTTTTGGACTAATAAAGAACACTGGGAATGGGCTACCAATCCTAATGATAGAGAAAAGGCTTCTTTCCTCAAAGAAAACTTGATTCCGATGCAGGAATCTGGTCAGTTATATTTCTTGGAGCGAAACGCTCAACGCCATTTTTACGACGAGCTTAATTTTGAGGTGTTTTTTGCAGACGGTCATACCGATAAACAAATGATTCCAATCCTGGAATATAAAGGTAAAAAATTAGTATTCGCAGCAGATTTACTCCCAACAGCAGGTCACGTCCCACTGCCCTTTGTTATGGGATACGATACAAGACCGCTGCTTACTCTAGATGAAAAAAAGGCGTTTTTAGAAGAAGCCGCCAAAAAAAATTATTACCTTTTCTTAGAACATGATGCGCACAATGAAATAATTGATGTCCATCAAACCGAAAAAGGCGTAAGACATCATAATACCTATGCATTTAAAGACTTATTCAATTAAACCTAAAAATAAATGAAAATTAGACATTTTAAATCAGTTACAACTATGGCTGTAAGCGCAGTGCTGATGCTTAGTTGCGGAACATCGGGACCAACAATCCTTTCAACCCCAATTGAAAATATAGATACACAGGCGAGAAAAACAACTAAACTCACAGAAAAACAAAAAGAATCTTGGGCACATCTAGACTTAGTAAGTGATACTATTCCTGGCATGAGTGTAGATAAAGCCTATACAGAAGAAATAAAAGACTATGAAGGCGAAAATGTTATTGTAGCGGTTTTAGACAGTGGTATAGATATTAATCATGAAGACTTAAGTCCAGTTATATGGATCAACAAAGATGAAGTGCCTGGTAATAATAAAGACGATGACAAAAACGGCTATGTAGATGATATTCATGGGTGGAATTTTTTGGGTGATATTGTAGGTGAAAATCTTGAAATGACCAGACTAATAAAAAAATATCAAGATAAATTTTCAGGAAAAACAGCTTCTGAAATTCCAATATCAGAAAAAGAGGAGTATGAAGTATACCTGAAGGCAAAAGCTGAATACGATGATGAAGTACAGCACACTCAACAAAACCTGAACAGGTATCAAGGTATAAAGCAACAATTAAACTCTGCTTATAAAGATATAAGCAAAGCACTTGGCAAAGATAAATTCACCAAAGAAGAATTGGTGAGTTTAGAAACTAACACTGAAAGCCTGACACAGCAAAAACAATTCCTACTATTTATAATGAACAATGTTGGGGAAGACCTGGATGATGCAGGAAAAGAACTCGATAGTGCTATAGAATACTTTAAAGGTAGAATGGATACTCATTTTAATCTGGAAAAAGATTTTAGAGCCGAAAATTTAGGTGATGATGCCGATGATATGTCCACAAAATATTACGGAAACAATCAGGTAAGTGGCCCCGACCCAGAAAAAGAAGATGCCAGACACGGCACTCACGTTGCTGGAATTATTGGAGCAGTAAGGAATAATGGTCTTGGCATGAAAGGTGTAGCAGATAATGTTACAATCATGCCCATACGAGCTGTTCCTGATGGTGATGAGTATGATAAAGACATCGCCCTTGGTATTCGCTATGCGGTAGATAATGGTGCAAAAATCATCAATACCAGTTTTGGCAAATATTATTCTCCACATCCGGAATGGGTAATAGAGGCTATAAAATATGCGGCAGACAATGATGTTTTAATTGTTAATGCTGCTGGTAATGAAGGTTTAAATCTTGATGAAAACAGAGTATATCCTAATGATGAATGGCCGGGGCAAAACATTGAAATTGCAGACAATTTTATCAATGTAGGTGCTTCAACACCTGAATACGGATCAAAAATGATTGCCAGCTTTTCGAATTATGGAAAAGAAAGCGTAGATGTCTTTGCTCCCGGGTATGATATTTATGCAACTGTTCCCAACAATGCATACGAGTATTTATCAGGGACATCAATGGCTGCTCCAAATGTAGCCGGTGTTGCAGCAGTTATTCGCTCTTTATTTCCAAAACTTACGGCAACTCAGGTAAAAGCCGTAATACTTCAAAGCGGATTACCCCTAAAAACCGATGTTATACTTAGCGGTGATGCCGATAATGTTCAGGCGTTTTCAGAAATATCTGAAACCGGAAGAATGGTAAACCTATACAATGCCATCATTCTAGCCAGTAAAATGTCTAAGTCATAATTCAAGATTTATTAAATACAAACCCCAATGTTAAGTCGTTGGGGTTTACTTTTGCAAATAATTTTTAAAATAGATTCACTTATGAGGTTTTTAAATCTAATTATTTTTTCTTTACTATCAATTTCAATATATGCTCAGAATAATACAAGCTATTGGCAACAAAAGGTTAATTATTCTATGGATATCGACATGGATGTGAATACCCATCAATATACCGGCAAGCAGAAATTGATTTATACCAACAATTCACCCGATTCTCTTAATAAAGTCTTCTATCATCTATATTTCAATGCATTTCAACCCGGAAGTGAAATGGATGTGAGGTCAAGAACAATTAAAGACCCTGATAGGAGAGTAAATGATAGGATTTCCAAATTAAAAGACAATGAAATAGGATACATCAATGTGTTAAAGTTAAAACAAGACGGTAGAAAAGTAGACTACAAAGTAGAAAATACAGTTTTGGAAGTCAGTTTAAGAAACCCTATTTTACCAGGCGAAAGTGCAAAATTTAATATGGATTTCGAAGGGCAGGTTCCTGTTCAAATTAGAAGGTCGGGGCGGGATAATAAAGAAGGGGTTTCCTATTCTATGACCCAATGGTACCCAAAAATAGCTGAATACGATTTTGAAGGCTGGCATGCACATCCTTATATTGCTCGTGAGTTTCACGGCGTTTGGGGTGATTTTGATGTAAAAATCACAATCGACAAAGACTATGTCTTAGGCGGAACAGGTTATTTGCAAAATCCAAACAAAATTGGCCATGGCTACCAAGACGAAGGCCTTGAAGTTAATCCTAGAGGCAAAACTTTAACCTGGCATTTTAAAGCTCCAAATGTACATGACTTTACTTGGGCGGCAGATCCGGATTATATTCACGATAAGCTCATAGCTTCAGATGGTACGACATTACATTTCTTTTATCAAAATGATGAAAACATCATTGAGAACTGGAAAAAATTACAAGCCAAAACTGAAGAATTATTAGAGTATTTTAATGAGAATATAGGCCAATACCCATACGACCAATATTCCGTTATACAAGGCGGTGACGGTGGCATGGAATATGGCATGTGTACGCTCATTACCGGCGAGCGTAAATTTGGCAGTCTGGTAGGGGTAACTGCTCACGAAATGGCACATTCTTGGTTTCAGTTTGTCCTGGCCACCAACGAAAGTCAGCACGAGTGGATGGATGAAGGCTTTACAACCTACATATCTACCTTAGCAGAAAATGAAGTTTTAGAGGAAAACAAAGATTTTCCTTTGGAAGGGGCTTATCAGAGTTATTTCAGATTAGCCAAATCAGGCGTAGAGCAACCACAGTCTACTCATGCAGACAGGTATGCCTACAATTTCGCCTATGGTGCAACAGCGTATTCTAAAGGAGCCGTTTTCCTTAGTCAATTGGGCTATATTATTGGAGAAGACAATTTGAATGAAACCCTTAAAAGATATTATAAGGAATGGAAGTTCAAACACCCCACACCCAATGATTTTATAAGAATAGCTGAAAAAGTATCCGGTGCTGAATTAAGCTGGTATCTTTTAGACTGGACAAGGACTACAAATACCGTAGATTATGGAATACAAAACATCAATACTACACCAAATGCTACAATAGTGACTTTAGAACGAATAGGCCTTACACCAATGCCTATAGAGGTTGAAGTCACTTACGAAAACGGCAGTCAGGAAATTTATTATATCCCGCTTCGCATCATGAGATGGGAAAAACCAAATATGGAAAACACACTGGAAGACTGGTCATGGGCCATGCCTACTTATGATTTAACCATTCCAAATGGTGACTTTATGGTTAAAAAAGTAGAAATTGACCCCAGCCAAAAAATGGCTGATATCGAAAGAAGCAATAATATTGTTGAAAAATAAGTATATTTGGTCAATAACCCTTAAATTTTTATACTATGAAACGCAATTTAATTATCACAAGTTTACTGTCTTTAACGCTATTAACATCAAGTTGTTTAGGCTCTTTTTCAGCTTTTAACGGTCTTAAAGACTGGAATCAAGATGTAACCGATTCAAAATTTGTAAACAATCTTATTTTCTGGGGTCTGAATATTATACCGGTGTATGGTCTTTTCATGGCTGGTGACCTCATTATTTTTAATGTTTTAGAATTTTGGACCGGAAGTAATCCTGTTGCCATGGCCGAAGGCGAAACCGAAACACAAATCGCTGTTGTCGATGGCAAAAAAGTAAAAATGACGGCAAAGAAAAACAATTTTACTATTGAAGTTTTAGAAGGAGAAAAAGCCGGCGAGATCTTAGAAATGGTCTACACTCCGAATAATAAAACCTGGAATGCCAAAAAAGATGACAAACTCATTAAGCTGGCAAGTTTTAGAGATGGGTTTTACATGGTATATACCCCCGATGGTGAGCAAATTAAATTAGATGCTAATGCATCCCAAGAGCACAACTCTGCTATTCTATCACAAAAACTTGATACATATCAAAAAAGTATGTGGGCATTAAACTAAGCATGTAAAATTATTAAGTCCTAAAGCGGCCCTAAGGCCGCTTTTTTTATACTATAATTTAACTTCTTATGACTTTTTAAGTCAAAACCTTATATCAATAAATTAATTTCTAAAATCAAACTATGCGTTACAGAATTATCACACTTCTTTTGTTAAGTGTTATGACCTTGTCTAGTGTAAGTTGTGGGATTTTCAAAAATTCGAAAAGTTCTAAAACTGCACAGACAGCCAAGAAAAAACAAAATAAAAATGGTG
>CAYMXD010000033.1:0-1246 GCA_964394095.1 uncultured Mesohalobacter sp.
TAAAGTTATAGAGGACTTTAAAGGCGAGGCCGTTAATATTTTAGCCCCAAAAATTAGGTCTAGAAAAGGGCATTATCGCGAGTTATTTGAACAAATTGGTAAGCAGGGTTTTGTTAAAGTGAGAATTGACGGTGAAATAAAAGATATCGTCAAGGGACTTAAAGTCGACCGCTACAAAACCCACGACATTGAAATCGTAGTTGATCGTTTGAAAATAGAAGATAAGTCCTCCGTGAAAAGGCGTTTGTCTGAAAGCATTAAAACCGCCATGAAACTCGGTCAAAACACCATGTTGCTTATCCCGAAAGATAAATCTACGCCAGTGTATTTGAGTCGGGAACTCATGTGTCCCACTACCGGTATAGCCTATCCTAAACCAGAACCCAACAGCTTTTCATTTAATTCTCCTAAAGGCGCTTGTCCCGATTGTAACGGTTTAGGACAAAAATACGTGGTTAATCCAGATAAAATAATTCCTGATCAGGATTTGTCTATAAATCAAGGCGGGATAGAACCTCATGGAAAGTCTAAGAAAAACTGGGTGTTTAAGCAACTGAAAGAAATCGCCTTACATCATGATTTTAAGTTGACAGATCCTATTAAAGATATTCCTACAGGAGCAAAAGAGGTTATTCTCTACGGTGGTAAAGCCAGTTTTAAGCATTACAATGAAACCATGAAGATGGATATTGAGCACCGCTATGATTTTGAAGGGGTTGCCCATTTTATTGAAAACACTTATCACGGCAAACAATCTTCTACCGCTTTAAAACGCTGGGCCAAAAAATACATGGATCATATTCTTTGTCCGTCTTGTAATGGAAGCCGATTGAAGAAAATGGCTCTTCATTTTAAAGTCAACGATTATAACATTTCAGAGCTTGTTGATAAAGATATTTTGGCTCTTTTTGATATCATAAAAGATTTGCCCCATCACCTTTCTGAGTCTAAGCTGAAAATAGCTGATGAAATCATAAAGGAAATCAAAACCCGATTGCAGTTTCTGATAGATGTTGGCTTAACTTACTTGAATCTGAACCGTGGGTCTAAAACTTTATCTGGCGGTGAAGCACAAAGAATTCGTATAGCCACTCAAATTGGCTCTCAGTTGGTTGGTGTACTTTATATTCTGGACGAACCAAGTATAGGTTTACACCAAAGGGATAACGAAAAATTAACCAACTCTTTAAAATACTTGAGAGATATTGGAAATTCTATCATCGTTGTAGAACACGATAAAGATATG
>CAYMXD010000033.1:1256-10713 GCA_964394095.1 uncultured Mesohalobacter sp.
CTTGGTAATACAGTAATTGTAGTTGAACATGATGAAGAGACTATTAGGACTGCCAATCATATTATAGATATCGGGCCTTTTGCAGGAAAAAATGGTGGAGAAATCATCAGCCAAGGGACGCCGTCTGAGATTTTAAAACAGCACACCGAAACGGCTCAATACCTTAATGGTGAAAAAGAAATTGAAGTCCCGAAGACACGCCGAAAAGGTAACGGAAAACATTTGCATTTAGTTGGTGCGACAGGTCATAACTTGAAAAATGTAAGCATCAAAATTCCGTTAGGGAAAATGATTGTGGTGACAGGAGTTTCGGGCAGTGGTAAATCTACGCTTATCAACGAAACCCTTTATCCCATTTTGAATAACTATTATTTCAATGGGGTGAAAGAACCTTTAGCTTTTAAAAGCATCAGAGGTTTAAAGCATTTAGACAAAGTCATCGACATCAATCAAAAACCCATTGGCAGAACGCCTCGTTCAAATCCAGCCACTTACACAGGTGTTTTCGATGAAATAAGGAAATTGTTTTCCAAAACCCCGGAAGCCCAAATTAGAGGGTACAAGCCAGGGCGTTTCAGTTTTAATGTAAAAGGTGGTCGTTGTGAAACTTGTCGTGGTGGCGGTTTGAAAGTGATAGAAATGAATTTTCTGCCAGATGTTTATGTGGAATGTGAAACTTGTCAAGGCAAGAGGTTTAATAGAGAAACATTAGAAATAAGATATAAAAGCCAATCTATAAGTGATGTATTAGAAATGACCATTGATGAGGCAACAGATTTTTTTGAACCTATTCCTAAAATTTACCGAAAACTGAAAACCATTAAGGATGTTGGTTTAGGCTACATCACACTGGGTCAACAAAGTACTACGCTTTCCGGAGGTGAAGCACAGCGCATAAAATTGGCGACAGAATTGTCTAAACGAGCTACAGGAAATACGTTTTACATTTTAGACGAACCCACGACTGGCCTGCATTTTGAAGACATCAGCGTGTTGATGGGCGTTTTAGATAAACTTGTGGACAAAGGGAACACAGTTCTTATTATAGAACATAATATGGATGTTATCAAAAAAGCCGATTATATTTTTGATATAGGCTACGAAGGCGGCCAGGCTGGTGGACAGCTTGTTGCCAAAGGCACACCCGAACAAATCCTAAAAGACAAGAAGTCTTATACCGCAAAGTATCTCAAAAAAGAATTAAATTAGCAATTTTATAATATTCAATCTATGGTTGATAAAAATCCAAAAAACTGGAATCAGATTAAGATAAATGACTCATGGGCCTTGTTTAAGATCATGAGCGAATTTGTTTACGGCTACGAACGCATGTCTGAAATAGGGCCTTGCGTTTCTATATTTGGTTCATCAAGAATGAAACCGGACAACCCCTACTACGAATTAGCGGTGAGAGTTGCGCACAAAATAGTAGATCAGGGTTATGGGGTTATTTCAGGCGGTGGACCAGGTATTATGGAAGCGGCAAACAAAGGCGCTCAACAAGGGGGTGGAACATCTGTAGGCTTAAATATAGAATTGCCTTTTGAGCAGCATGATAATCCCTATATTGACAAAGATAAAAACCTAGAGTTTGATTACTTTTTTGTAAGAAAAGTCATGTTTGTAAAGTATTCTCAAGGCTTTGTGGTGATGCCCGGCGGTTTTGGCACTATGGATGAATTTTTTGAAGCCTTAACTTTAATTCAAACAGTAAAAATAGACAAATTCCCTATAATATTAGTAGGCAAAGACTTCTGGTCCGGTCTCATAGATTGGATAAAAGATGTGATGTGTGAGAAGTTTACTACGGTAAACAAAAGCGATTTGGATCTCATCAACCTTGTTGACCACGAAGATGAGGTTGTAGATATTTTGGATAAATTTTACAATAAGTATGATTTAAGTCCAAATTTTTAATTTATAGATTAATGCTGAAATGGATGTTGTTTTGTATGCTAACGCTATATTCGATTCTTATATGGTCTCAGGATACGGCTAGAGTAATGTTCTATAATTTACTGGATTTTCCGGAAGCACCACCAGCTAACAGAGCCTTGTTATTAAAAGATATTTTAAATGATATTAATCCGGATATATTTATGGTCGCAGAACTCCAAGATGAGACAGGTGCTAACTTAATTTTAAACGAGTCTCTTAACACCACAAATAATAACTATGCTTCTGCGCCGTTTATCTTCAATACTTCTGGAAACGGCGGTACTCTTCAGCAATTACTGTACTACAACACAAATAAATTTAGCTTAGAACTAACCGATATTATTCAAACATCACTTAGGGACATCAATCGTTATCAATTAAAAGCAGTCAGCTCACAATCTGATACAAACCCAATCATGGTCGATTTTTTTGTGGCTCATTTTAAAGCTAGTCAAGGCAGTTTTAATGAACAAATTAGATTTGATATGGCTTTAGATTTTACCAATTATTTGAATACTAATCTAAACAATAATGCAAATGTTGTATTTGCAGGCGATTTTAATTTTTACACTGCCAACGAAAGTGGTTTTCAGCAATTATTTATTGGAAATACTATAATTCCCATGACTGATCCCCTTAATCAACTTGGCGATTGGCATACTAACTCTACTTTTTCCAGTGTTCATACACAAAGTACAAGAGAAAGTAACAATTCTTTCAATGATTTTGGTGCAGGGGGTGGATTAGACGACAGGTTCGATTTTATTTTTCTATCCGGAAATCTATTAGATCCAAATCATGAAGTAAGTTATATCAACGATTCATACCAAACTTATGGAAACAATGGAAACTGTTATAACGAAGACATAAGTGATAATACCTGTAGCGGCTCTTATAGCCAAAACACAAGAAATCTACTATGGAATATGAGTGATCATCTACCTTTAGTCTTAGATTTAAAATTTGAACAAGACTTTTTAAACTTAAATGAGTTTTCAAATCAGGCAATACTTAACTTTTCTCAAGGAAATGTCGTTTCCAATTATTTGGCAGTCACTATAAATCCAAATTACGTCAATAGTATTGATGAACTTTATGTTTACGATAGCCTTGGTCGTAGGGTGAAAGTAAAAACAGTAGATAACAATGAAGTATTGATTACTACTGAGGATCTTGCAAATGGAATTTATATTTTAAATTCAAATAAATCTAAACCTCTTAAATTTTTAGTATCACATTGAATAGTCCGATATATATAACGTTTCTGCTTATTTGTTCCTGTCTTTATGCTCAGCATGAAATTAAGGTCAATGCAAGTTTGTCTAAGGATGGCAAAACACTTTCTATCGATCAGACCATTACTTATAAAAACAATAACGGAAAAGCATTAGACTTTATATACCTTTACGATTGGATTAATGCATTTTCTGATAAAAACAGTGAATTAGGTCAAAGTTTTTCTGAAGAATTTGTAAGGAAATTTCACTTTGCAAATGAAGAGGAGCGTGGTGGTACAAAAATAAAAAGCCTTACGCACAACTCTAAAGACTTAATCTGGAAAAGACCCCAAAATTATCCTGATGTTATACAAATAAAGCTTGATGAAAATGTTGAAGTTGGAGAAACTTACCAAATAGATATATCTTATGATATAATTATTCCTGATGCAAAATTCACAAGCTTTGGAATAGACGATAACGGACTAAAGTTGAAATATTGGTTGCTCAAACCTGCTTTTCATAATGAAAACTGGTTTATATATTCTCACCGACGCCTATTTGATATGCCACAACAGGTCTTAGACCTAGAATTGTCTATTACTATACCCAATACTTATCTGTTAACAACAGCATTGACTAAAGAGTTTGTAAGAAACAATTCAGATTTAACAAAAACCTATGAATTTCCTTCACAATCAATTGTAGATACAGATTTATACATTTTAAAAAACTCTAATTTTGCAGTAACAAACACAGAATACTCTACTCTGGTTTCAAATATCGATACAGAGGGATTACCGCCAGAAGTGCAATCAATTATTTCTTATCGTGTATTGGAGTTTTTAGACCAAAAACTTGGGGATTATCCTTTTGAAAAACTTGTTGCATCAGAAGAAGACTATCAACTTTCTCCGGTTTATGGTCTAAACCAATTGCCATCATTCATAAGACCCTTTCCCGATGGTTTTCAGTATGATATAAAACTAATTAAGGCAGTTTCTGCTAAATATTTAAAAAATACAATACTGACCAACTCTAGAGAGAATAAGTGGATGCTTGATGCTATACAAATACATTTGATAATGGAGTATGTAGATACCTACTACAGCAAAATGAAACTTTTGGGCAAGCTAAGTGACTTTATTATAGTGAAATGGTTTCATTTAGCAGATTTAGAATTCAATGATCAATATGATTTTTTATATAAAAATGTTACTAGAAACAACATTCATCAGGCTCTTAGCATACCTCAAGACTCGTTAATAAGGTTTAATCAAAAAATAGGAAACCCTTACCAGGCCGGACTTGGCTTAAGATACCTAAAAGATTATACTTCTACTGCAGATGTCAATGATGGAATAAGGTCTTTTTATGACAACTATAAACTCAAATTTTCAAATATTGAAGATTTCAAATTTCAGATGTCTAAAAACATAAATAAGGATATTTCCTGGTTTTTTGATAGTTATACCGAATTGTCTGCTCCAATAGATTTTAAGATAAATTCAATTAAAAATTTAGATGATTCGCTGGAAGTAAAACTAAGCAATGAACACAATACAAAATTACCTGTTTCTCTTTTTTGGATAAAAGATAAAAAGCCTATTCATAAAATTTGGATAGAACCTTTTGAAAATACAAAAACTATGATAATCGAAAGACGAGATGCTGAAAGATTAGCGGTAAATTATGATGGGATAATACCAGAGGTTAATAATAGAAATAACTTTAAAACAGTGACTAAGCTGGTTAATAAACCCTTACAGGTAAGGCTGTTAGAAGATGTAGAAGATCCTCATTATAGTCAAATGTTCGTTATGCCAGAATTTACTTATAACTTATACGATGGCATTTCCATTGGCCCTAAACTCTATAATGGTACAATTTTACCTAGACAGCTTGAGTATAAACTTTCACCAAAATATGGTTTTAATAGTAAAACTGTGGTAGGATCTGGTTCTATAAATTATACTTCCTGGCAATACGATGAAGATTTATACGGTGTAAGGATGGGGATAAATGGCTCTAGATTTTCTTATAACTTCGATTTATTTTTTGAAAGGTATTCGGCCTATTTAACGCTGATGTATAGAGAAAATAAGAATAGACGAAACAATACAAGACAGGCTCTTAGTTTAAGAACAGTGAACGTAAGAAGAGACAGAGATATAAATAATCCTGTAAAAGATCCGGACTACAATGTTTTTAATATACGATATACCTATCAAGATAAAAATTTAGACCGATTTTTTACGGCCCGTGTTGACTATGAATTAGCTCAAAAATTTAGTAAACTTTTTGCAACGGCAACATTCAGAAGATTATACGAGAATAACAGGCAAATTAACTTGCGTTTTTTTGCTGGTACATTTTTATATAACGACACCGGTGATTCTGACTTCTTTAGTTTTGCGCTTGACAGGCCTTCAGACTATATGTTTGACTATAATTATTACGGAAGGAGCGAAGAGAGCGGATTATTTAGCCAACAGTTCATCATGGCGGAAGGAGGCTTTAAATCTCAATTAAAACCCGATTTTGCCAACGAATGGATAACTAGTTTTAACGCCAGTACAACAATCTGGAATTGGATTTTTGCCTATGCTGATGCAGGTTTTGTGGGAAATAGGTTTAATTCTCCCGAATTTGTTTACGATTCAGGAATTAGATTTGCGTTTGTAGAAGACTATTTTGAATTATATCTTCCCGTGTATTCCAGTAAGGGCTGGGAGTTTGATCAGCCCAACTATGACCAGAGCATAAGGTTTATTGTTAGTATCGATTTTGATACACTCTTTAAACTTTTTACAAGGAAATGGTATTAGACATGATTTTGATAATCACTTTTTGAAACCATTATTGCATTGTAGGCAATAATATGTTGTCTACAACATGTATAACTCCATTAGATGCTGTAATGTCTGTTTCAATGACACCTGTTGACCTGTCGTGCTGATCTATAATAATAATATCTTGAGGGGCTTCTACAGTTAAAGACTCGCCTTGAATTGTATCAAAAGTACCACCATCTAAAAAATCTATTTCTCTTAACCCATTAACAGATATAACATGATAGGTAAGCACATTAGTAAGAAAAGGGGAATCTAAAATATCTTGTGCTGAATCAAAACCATTATCTTCTGCAATGAAATTATCAAAGGCATTATCGTTTGGTGCAAATACTGTAAATGGTGCAGGACTAGTATCGAAACTTGTAGATAATATATTTAATAGATCTTCCTGTGTGAGAGCTGTTGTTAAATTTGAAAACTGAGTACTTGATGATATTAAATTCGCGACTGTGGGCAGTAAAATAACAGCGTCTACAAAATGAACAGTACCATTACTGGCTTCTGCATCTGCTTCTGTTACACTTGCTTCACCGTTTAAAGTTATACCGCCATCTACACTGACATGCATATCAATGAAATTATTATTACCGGTATAGGATTCAGTCGCATTAGTCTTGATGTAGCCGTTTCCAAAATCGTTTGCAGAAGCATTTCCATTAATCACATGATTTAATAAAATATTTGCAATTTCATCGTTATTAAGTCCACTCATATCTATGGCATTAAAAGCGTCATCATTAGGAGCAAATACAGTATAGATGGATGAATTTAAAACTTCATCTAAACCTGTATCCACTAAAGCCTGCTCAAGTATGGTATGATTTTCACTGTTGGATATGATTTCAAAAGTTGATGGGGTTGGATCTATGGGCTGTCCGGAATCATCATCGTAATCGCATGAAGTGAGTAATGAAATAGATAAAATAAAGACTAAACGAATCGATTTAATTTTCATGATTTAATATTTTATGTAAAACTATTAATCAACAATTTCTAAAAGCGTTTATTGTTTGTTAATTAAGTTTTTGTTCAAAAGACAACATTTATTTTTCAATCTATTTGAATGATTTGTTAAACTGTAATTGTTAAAGTTAATTATAGTTAACGTCTGTAACTTAATTAAATAACAGACGTTTTATAAGTATACAGTTGCATTTATTTGAATTAGCCGTCTGATAAATACAATACTATAACATCAAGTGACCTTTGGTGAAAGCCAAAGGTTTTTTTTATACCCATTTTATGATGGCGCTAGCCCAGGTAAAGCCACTTCCAAAAGCAGCTAGAACCACCAAATCACCTTTTTTTACCTTGCCCTCTTCCCACGCTTCTGTCAAAGCTATAGGAATTGAAGCTGCAGTGGTATTGCCGTATTTCTGAATATTGTTTTGAACCTGTTCATCAGCAAGTTGAAATTTATTTTGAATAAACTGCGAAATTCTCAAATTAGCCTGATGCGGTATAAACAAATCAATATCTTTTGGCGATAAACCATTATGATTCAACCCTTCCATGATGATTTCAGAAAATCTTACAACCGCATTTTTAAACACAAGTTGTCCATTCATGTAAGGGTAGTAGGGGATGTTTTCTTGAGGATTTTCTTCAATAATTTCCGGAACCCATTTTAAGGTACTGGGACCTATAAGTGAAAGTTCTTTAGCAAATTTACCTTCAGAATGTAAGTGCGTTGAAAGTAATCCGGCGTTTTTATCTTCACACCTGCTCAAAACCGCCGCTCCGGCGCCATCTCCAAATATTACAGATACACCTCTGCCACGAGTGGTGAAATCCAGACCGCCACTATGATTTTCACTGCCAATTACCAACACATTTTTATACATCCCTGTTTTAATGTATTGATCGGCTACAGATAATGCATAAACAAACCCACTACATTGGTTTCTCACATCCAATGCCGGACAGGTCGAAATGCCAAGCATGTCCTGAATCTGAACACCGCAGCCGGGAAAGTAATAGTCCGGGCTTAGGGTGGCAAACACAATAAAATCTATGTCATTTGCATCTGTATTCGCTCTTTCTAGTGCAATTTTAGCCGCTTTGCATCCCATAACGGCAGTGGTGTTGCCGTCTCCTTTTTTAATATGTCTTCTTTCTTTTATACCTGTGCGCTCCTGAATCCATTCATCACTGGTGTCCATCATTTTTGATAAATCATCGTTTGTGACTACATTTTCCGGGACATACTTTCCTAATCCTGTTAGTTTTGATTGATACATTTTCTTTTAAAAAATAAGTTAAGCCTGCAATGTAATGAATATTCAATTTTCAGCATATTTAAATTTACACTAAAAGTTATGCATGCATAGTAAATTATTTGCAAATATTGAGGTCTTAAATGAGAATATGATAATTATTATATTTACTTATTATCGAGCTGAGCTAAGCAAAATTTGTAACCTCGCATGAGCTGTGCGAAGTTTGTAACTTCGCACTAGTATCAAACGGATAATCATAATTTATTTTTAGTATTAGTTTCAAGCAATAATTCATTCAAACTTTCATTTCATTATATTTGCAACTTAATTTTTACCATGGGATTTATCAGATTTATTTTCAGCAAGCGATTTCTCAAGCATATATTTGCTGCAATATTGGTAAGTATAGCCTTAATTATTGCTTTATTTTACTGGCTTAATTACTACACTAACCATCAGGAATATATTGAAGTCCCCGATTTAAGTAAATTGAGCGTAGATATAGTAGACAAAAAACTAGAGGACATGAATTTGAGGTATGTCATCATGGATTCTACATCATATAATCCGGACTTTCCACCGTTTTCTGTTGTCGACCAAAATCCAGAATCTGGACAGTCGGTTAAAGAAAACAGAAAGATTTATTTAACCATAAATCCTAAGGATTATGCCAAAGTTGCTATACCTGAAAATATCATAGGTTTTACGCAGAGACAGGCCAAGCCAACTTTAAGTGCAATTGGTTTTATAGTAGGCGAGACTACAGAAAAACCCGACATTGCTAAAGGCGTGGTTTTAGAACTCAAGCATAAAGGAAAAGCATTAAAACCCGGAGATTCTCTCAAAAAAACAAGTGTTATTGATCTAGTTGTTGGGGACGGAAGTTTAAAATATGGAGAAGAAGCTCCAGATGAAAATGATGACAATGACTGATACCCAAGACCAAAATAACGACGACCTTTTTGAACATTACCATTTTGTAGCCTCTAAAGGTCAAGACCCTTTAAGGGTGGATAAGTTTTTGATGAATTTTATAGAAAATGCATCGAGAAATAAAATTCAAAAGGCGGCAAAAAATGGGAATATATTTGTCAATTCAGAAACCGTAAAACCCAATCATAAAGTCAAAGCAGGAGACGACGTTAAAGTTTTGATGGAATATCCGCCATATGAAAATTTATTAGAACCAGAAAATACTGGTAAGGCTGCATGCATACGTGCTATTGAG
>CAYMXD010000034.1:0-10686 GCA_964394095.1 uncultured Mesohalobacter sp.
ATCAATCTCATCAATAAATATAATCGAGGGGGATTTCTCTTTGGCTTGTTTAAATAAATCGCGAACCCTGGAAGCACCAACACCTACAAACATTTCAACAAAGTCTGAGCCTGAAAGCGAAAAGAAAGGTACTTCAGCCTCACCGGCCACAGCTTTTGCTAATAAGGTTTTACCTGTTCCCGGAGGCCCTACAAGTAAAGCTCCTTTTGGTATTTTACCACCAAGATTAGTGTATTTTTCGGGAAACTTCAGAAAATCAACAATTTCCTGTACTTCTTCTTTTGCTCCTTCAAGACCGGCTACATCTTTAAATGAGGTCTTTACATGGGTCTTTTCGTCGAACAATTTGGCTTTGGACTTACCTATATTGAAGATCTGACCACCGGGACCGCCTCCGGCTCCGCCACTCATTCTTCTCATGATAAAAATCCATATGCCTATAATTAAAGCGAATGGCAGTAAAGTGATGAGGATGTCCCCAAACATGGTGTCTTCATTGCCAAAAGATACTTCAGTTTCTAAATTGTTTTCTCTTTTAATGTTTTGAATACTTTCTTGAAATAGCTGTAAATCACCAAATTCAAATTGATAATCCGGTGATGTTGCCCCGGGAAAAACATTATCATTAGATTTTCCTTTATGTTCAGGTTGTGATTTGGCTTCAGTGGTTAAATAAACTTCTGCACGACCAGCATTTTTAATTATTTTCACTTCCTTAAAATCACCATCCTTAAGGTAGCTTTCAAATTTTGCTATACTGATATCTTTAACTCCGCTGCCAAAGCCACCACCCATAAAAAAATTCAATCCAAAAAATAAAACTACGATACCAATGATAATATATAAATTGTATCCTGGTTTTTTAGGATTAGGTTTATTAGATCCTTTTTTATTTGGTGGTATATTTTGTTTTCTATTTGCCATTATTTAATTCTAACAATAATTAATAATTTGTTTCAATCTCGGTAATTTTAGCGTCACCCCATAAACCTTCTAAATCGTAAAACTCTCTGGTTTGTTCCTGAAAAATGTGAACTACTATATTAACATAATCCATAAGCACCCATTGAGATCCATTGTGACCTTCAACGTGCCAAGGTTTATCTTTTAAATTTCTACTGACATGTTTTTGAACGGAATTTACTATCGCTTCAACTTGTGTGCTGGAGCTACCAGTACAGATGATAAAATAATCGCATACATTATTTTCAATTTCTCGCAGATCTATCAATTGAATATCGTCGCCCTTTACATTTTCAATACCTTCTACAATATATGTTATGAGTTGATTACTTTTATTTACCAATGCTACGTTTTGATTTTTTATTGCCACAAAAATAGTTTTTTTTAACTAAAATCTCTTTGACTTAACAAAACATTATTCGATGATTAAAGCTTAAACTTTACTAAATTTGCTGAGCAATATATAATTCGAATGAAATTAATCAAAGTTGATGCCACGACCTCTACTAATGAACTTTCTAAGTCGCTAAATACTCAAGAAATAAAGGGCGATTTTTGTGTTTCTGCAGAATTCCAACTTAACGGCCGCGGACAGCAAAACACATCATGGCAAAGTGAAAAGTCTGAAAACCTAATGTTTACAGTGGTTTACAACGGTATAAACTTGGATCTGGACAAGCGATTTTGTCTCAATGCTGTGGTTTGTCTTTCAATTTATAATGTATTAAAAAAAACAGATATAAAAAATCTGACTCTAAAGTGGCCTAACGACATTTTGGCAGAGGGCTTTAAAATTTGTGGTATTTTAATTGAAAACAGCATTGTTGGCACCACAATAAAACATGCCTATATTGGGATTGGATTAAATGTCAATCAAACTCAATTCGACAATCTGCCTCAGGCTTCTTCTCTTAAAAAACTAACCGGGAAAAATTTTGACCGGAGTGTACTGTTAGATAAACTCTTGGAAGAATTAGAGGACCTGCCAAATGAACTTAAGGCTAATTCTACTCAGAACATTATCAATGTGTACAAAAGATATCTTTATGGTTTTAATATGGAACAAGAGTTTGAGTTACCAGATTTACAGCGTAAAAGTGGAAAAATAAAAGATATCGAAACGGATGGTAAACTTTTAATTGAATTTGAATCCGGAGAACGCAAATACTTTGAACACAAAGCCATCCGACAGCTTTATTAGGACATCAATTTATTGAAGTTTGTCGTTAAAGCGTTGATGAATTTGTCGATAGGTGATTTTATCATCATGGCCATCATGGCGTTGAATTCGCCTTCAAACTTCATTTGAAATTCGGTTTGGTTTTCGTCAACCGTATTAAAGTGCGCCGTAAGGCTAAAGGGAAATTTGCCGCCATCTGCAACCAAGACGATATTACCAAATTCGTTTTTTTCTTTAAATGCCAGTTGAATAACCGGCATGCCTTTTAGCTGAAATAAAAAGCTGTCTTCATTCAGCACTTCAAATTTTTCTACGCCATCAGGCATGATATTTACGTAATTATCTGCTTTGGAGAGATAGGTAAATAATTCTTTTTGAGATTTATTTATGGTGACTTTTGGGGTTTCTAAATTCATTTAAATTGTTTTATTTATTTTCTTCACTCCATTGTTCAGGCTTGTGATGCCAAGATTTAAGCAAATCAAGGTCTTTTTGACTAATATATCTTGTGTTATAAGCTTCTTTTATTAAAAATTCGTAATTACTTAAGGTGTAGCAATCTATATTTGCCTTCTTAAAATTTTGATGTGCAACTTTAAAGCCATAAGAAAATATGGCAATCAAACCTTTAACATTAGCATTAGCTTCATTTTTAAGCGCTTTTACAGCGTTTAAACTACTTTTCCCGGTACTTATAAGATCTTCAATAACCACTACACTTTGGTAAGCATCTAATTTGCCTTCAATTTGGTTTTGTCTGCCGTGGGATTTTGGTTGAGGCCTTACATAAACAAAAGGCAAGCCTAATACATCTGCCACCAGCGCCCCAATACCAATGGCCCCGGTAGCCACTCCTGCAATAACATCCGGTTTGGCAAATTGCATTTCTATTTGTTTGGCCAATTGGTCTTTTACGTAGTTTCTGATTGGTGGATACGTGAGTATAATTCTGTTATCACAATAAATTGGAGATTTTAAGCCACTAGACCATGTAAAAGGCTCTTGTGGTTTCAATTTTATTGCGTTTATTTGTAAAAGTAGCTTTGCTGTTTCTTGAGCAATTGAGTCATCTAAAATCATAATTGCAAATGTATAAAGTTTTTCTCAATGACGTGCCAATTATTTTGTCTACTCAAAAAAAAATAGGCAGCCGTTATACTTCATATTCAATCAAAAAAGTTGACTTTGAACAACTTATTGAAGATATCCTTAGTGAAAAAATTCATTTTATCCACCTTCATCATAAAAAAGAAGACAAATTGTTACACCATTTAAAAAAGAAACTTAAAGTAATTACAGCAGCCGGCGGTATGGTGTTTAATAACAAAAAAGAAATTTTGTTTATCCACAGAAAGGGGAGATGGGATTTGCCTAAGGGTAAAGTAGATAATGGTGAAACTCTTGAAGAAGCTGCTATGCGTGAAACTGAAGAAGAAACGGGAGTTAAGAATCTTAAGATTGTAAAGTATATAGACACCACTTATCATATTCTTAGAAGGAATGGCAAGTACAAACTTAAAGAAACCTACTGGTATGAAATGTACACCGATTATGATGGAAAACTTGTGCCGGAAACCACAGAGGGTATTAAAAAAGTAAAGTGGAAAAATTTTGAAAAATCCCAAAAAGCGCTTCAAAAATCTTACGAAAATATCAAATTGCTCTTCCCTCAGGAATATTTAATCAATCACCCGAAAGACCGGAAGTCTTAAGTGGGCTTTTTCATATAAAGGACTTTGTTTGTAAATCCAGCTGAGTTGCGTATAAGCATTGTTTCTGAAATTTTCATCTGTCGATTTTTTTTCTAAAAATGCTTTTTTGATATCCGGATGATTTTTTAAATACGCTGAGGCATAATCTTCAAATACATAGGAAGAGAAACCTTCTTTTTGCTGCAAAACCGTATCAAAAAAATTCCAATTGAAAAATGAATCTTTGAGTTCGGGCTCCAGCGTTTCAATGATATACCTTATGCCTTTCTGTCTGGTGGTGATAAGCCAATCGCCTTCTTTAAACTTTATGTTTTCAATACTATATTTAGACGTGGTTTCGTAATGGGGATAATGACCTTCATAGGCTGATGTATATGTTTTGTAATTTTCAATTTGAATAGATTCAACTTTTAAAAGGCTGTCATTTTTCAAAGCTTTCATTTCAATTTGGTTTGTTTGCAGTCTGTTGATGACTTCAGTCCAGGAAGATTTTACGATATAAAAATCAGGTATTTTCAGAGAATCAGTCGCTTTGAACTGATTATAATATTTCACAGGTCTTTGTACGGGTTCATCGGAATTATATTTTAATCTGGCTTTACCGGTGACTTCACTTTTCATATAGTCTGCCTCGTAACCTTTAAAATCTAGAATTTCATATTGGGTTGAATCCACCTTGAAATTGAAAGGGTAGTGCTCAGCATGTTTATAAAAGTCAAAATTTTGAGCTCTTAAAGATTTAATGTTTTTACGTTCCAAAGCAGACAATTCAATTAAACTCTCCAACATGGCTTTGGTTGAAGTTACCCTTTTGTCGTAGGGTTTTAGCATATGGGTTTCTATCATTAAGCCCAGTGTATTCCAAAGTGAAGTATAGCCAGTAGAATATCGAGGCGAATCAAAAAACTGCGAAAATCCCGCAAATGCTGTTCTGCCGTAAACATTCACATATGGAGTGATCATGAGGTCTTTTTCGTTAAGCGACTTTTCGAGTTTTGGTCTAAATTCCTGATTGTTGTATTCACCCAGTTTGTACCCTAGTTTATTGTGCTGTGTAATCAGATGTGTTAAAGTATATTGATAATCAGCACCATTAGACACATGGGTTTCCACATAAACATCGGGATTGATGTGGTGATAAATTTCCGCAAAAGACTTCATGTTGTCGGTATCCATTTTCATGAAATCTCTGTTTAGGTCAAAATTTCGGGCATTGCCTCTAAAGCCATAGGCTTCAGGACCGTTTTGATTGGCTCTCGTCGTGCTATTTCTGTTTAGCATTCCTCCTAGGTTATAAGAAGGGATGATGTGGAGTGCGATATTGTCAGGAAAGTCAAGCTCCTGATTGATGATATCTCTAAGCATCAGCATACTGGCATCGATGCCGTCGGATTCGCCGGGATGAATACCATTGTTGATTAAAAGATGTAGCGTGTTTTCGTCAGCATCAGATGATTGATAGGTGAGGAGATGAAGCGGTAAACCTATATCCGTATCTCCAAATGTTTTGATGCTAAGATTATCAGAATGTTCAGCTGCTGCTTTGTAAAACGACATCATTTCTTGATAAGTCGCCGTTTCTGTCCCATTGGATTTTTCAAAACTTAAGCTAAACTCAAATTTTTCAGTTGATGCATCTTTACAGGATGAAAACGAAAAGATGCTTATAAATGTTAATAAAAAGAAAGTAGGACACCTAAACATAATATGAATTCTATAGTTTTGTCGAAAAATAAAGCATATTGAAAACATATCTCCATTTTTTTATCTTTTTATTCAGTATTTCAGTCTTTGCCCAAATAAATCCAGCAGATACTACACAGTTGGAGACTGTAAATTTAAAAGCCAAAATCATTGACATTAAGGATTTTAAAGTCCAAAGTCTGGACCAGAAGAAAATTCAGTCTAACGATGGTATAATTCTTACCCCTATTTTAAACCAAGTTGCAGGTGTTGTGATGCAGCAAGGCGCTTTGAATACCAGCCGAATCACCATTAGAGGAATCGGAGCACGTTCTCAATTCTCTACCAACAGACTTAAGCTGTACGTCAATAACGTTCCACTGACCAATGCCAACGGCATTTCAGTATTAGATGATGTTGATTTAAATGCTTTAGGAAATCTTCAAATTATAAAAGGGCCAAAATCTTCTGTATTTGGAGCAAATTTAGGTGGAAATATCATTTTGCAAACTCAAGATAAATCAACAGAAAGTATAGCCATGAGTGGTTCTGCAGCCAGTTTTGATCGTTATCAGCTTGGGTTTAATGCAACTCAGGATATTGGCAAAACACAACTGCAAAGTTATTTTAATCATATTCAATCTCATGAGTTCAGAGACAATGCAGACTACGAACGCCAAAATTTGAGCTTAATCTCTAAAACTTCAATCACCCCAAAGCTGAAATTAGAAAATTTAGCCTTATTTACCCGCCTCAAAGCTTTTATTCCGAGTTCTTTGAATGAGAACGATTTTCAAAATAATCCACAGTTGGCTGCTAGTAATTGGTTCAATTCAGCAGGTTTTGAATCTTATGATAAATTGCTCTTAGCTTCAACTTTAAGCTATCAAATCAACGAAAAAAGCAGTTGGGTGACTTCCATATTCTTTAATCACCGTGATGCCTACGAACCCCGACCTTTTGATATTTTGGAAGAGACTGAAACGGGCTTTGGATTGAGAACCCAATACGATTTTAAGACCAAATTAAATGACAGACCTGTTGGTGCAAAAATTGGAGTGGAATGGCAATCAGATATTTATAAAGCTAAAAACTACAATAATTTATACCAAAACACAGCAGAGCGCGGCAGTATTCAAGGCGAACTAGTCAATGCTTTTGATCAGGACAGGACGAGATTAAACGCTTTTGCCGAGCTGCAGTATCAATTGAGTAATACATTGGAGCTGGAGGCAGGAGTCAATTTCAATTTGGCACAATATCAGACCAACGATCGGTTTTTAGACGATGGGTTAGACCAGAGTGGAAGTTTGAATTATGACCCTAAACTATTACCAAATATCAATTTAAATTACAAACTGACAGAAAATCTAAATTTTTTCGGCAATTACAGCATAGGAATAGCTGTGCCGAGTATCGATGAAAGTTTGGATGATGAAGGTTTTTTCAATTCTAATCTCAATCCATCATTTGGTCAAAATTATGAATTAGGTGTGCAGTGGGTTGATTTGTCTAAAGGTGTGAATATTCAAACCAATATTTTTCAAATGGATGTAGAAGACCTCATTGTAGCCAGACGCGTAGAAGAGGACAGGTTTGTAGGCATAAATGCCGGGGCTACAAGACATTTGGGTGTTGAATTTGCATTTAATTATCAAAAGCAGTTATTTCAAAATTTAGTATTCAATTTCAATACAAATTTGGCCTATAATGATTTTGAATTTACAGATTTTATTGACGGTGAAGACGATTTTACCGGAAACCAAATTCCCGCCATACCGGAATATGACTTCAACTTTAGTTTAAATCTTATTTATAATGATACCTGGCTTCTGGATTTTAACACCGAAATGATAGGTGAGATGCCTCTTGATGACGGTAATACGAGATTTACAGAGGCTTACAGTTTACTGAATTTTAAAGTGGGTTACCTGACAAATTGGTTTAATACCGAAAGCAGGTTAAGTTTTGGAGTTAATAATGTGTTAGACAAAAACTTTGCAGCTAGTGTGTTACCAAATGCGGTTGGTTTTGGTGGCTCGGAGCCGCGGTATTTTTATCCAAGTATGCCGCGACAATTTTATTTTAAAGTCTTGATAAATTATGAGCTTTAAAATTTGAATTCTCTTAAATTGCTACTCATAAATTGAAAACCTAAAATATGTCGAACAATCTTGAAGATTATCGAAAATCTTACGACAAAAATGCACTCAGGCGAACTCATCTAGACGACAATCCCATGCAACAATTTAGACAATGGTTTGTTGAGGTTGATGAAGCCGGAAATATAGATGAAGCCAATGCCATGACACTAAGTACAATAGGAACGGATGGTTTTCCGAAGTCAAGGGTTGTACTTCTTAAATCTTATGATGAAAATGGTTTTGTGTTTTATACCAACTACAACAGCGAAAAAGGCCAATCTATCATCGCACATCCTGAAGTTTGCATTTCCTTTTTCTGGCCCTTTGCAGAGCGGCAGATCATTATAAAAGGCATAGCCAAAAAAATAGCCGAAGAAGATTCTGAACGCTATTTTAAATCAAGACCAAAGGGCAGTCAGCTCGGTGCCATCGTTTCCCCTCAAAGTCAGGAGATAGAAAGCAGAGAAGTCCTGGAAGAAAGACTGAAAGCTCTGGAAAAAGAATACGAGAACAAAGCTGTAGAAAAACCTGAAGACTGGGGTGGATTTTGTGTTGAACCCCATTCATTCGAATTCTGGCAGGGAAGACCTAATAGGTTACACGACAGGTTTTTGTTTGAAAAAAGTAAAGATTACGACTGGAATATAAAACGATTAGCGCCATAATTATGAAGACATTACTATTAATAAGACACGGCAAATCTTGTTGGGAGAATAATTTAAGAGACATTTACAGGCCACTAAAGAAGAGAGCTTTCAAAGACATTGAATTAGTGTCTAAAGAAATAGAATCTGTTGTAACAGAAGATTTTAAATTTGTTTCCAGTCCAGCAGTCAGAGCTCATGAGACTGCTAAATTTTATTTTGAAAAGTTAGGTTTAGACATTGAGAAACTGGAATTATTTTCTGAACTTTATACTTTTGATAGTGAAGAACTTAGAGAATTTATTTCAGCTTTATCTGATGATGTAGATAAACTAGTAATTTTTGGACATAACCCTGCCCTAACAACACTTGCAAGTCAGCTAGGAAGTATTTATTTTGGCAATATTCCGACTTCTGGTCTTGTAAAAATCGAATTTGAAAATAGCACCTGGAAAAATTGTGAAAACGGGAAAACAGTTTTACATTTATTTCCTAAAAACCTCAGATCATGAGCAATTACAAATACAACAATAGGGAACTCAGTTGGTTAAATTTTAATGCCAGAGTCCTTCAGGAAGCTTCTGACCCCAATGTTCCTTTAATAGAACGTTTACGATTTGTAGGCATATTTTCTAACAATCTGGATGAATTTTTTCGTGTAAGATATGCAACTTATCGGCGCATATCTCAAAGCGAGGAGAGCAAAAGCAAAACTATAAAAGGCTATGATGCAGATAGCATGCTCAAAGAAAAACTATCTTTTACTGAATACTTAGAAATTTATAAATACAAAGGCTATGATGTTAACAAATTGTTGAAGGAAATCACACAAATTGTTATCAAACAGCAAGCAGAAAGCCTTGAAATTCTAAGTGAAATTCACGAAGAGCTTAAAACACATAACATTTATATTATTGATGAAACTGAGGTCAGTAAAGAACACGAACAATTTATAAAAGATTTTTTTCTCAATAAAGTTAGTCCGGCACTGGTGACCATCATGCTAAATGATTTGGATAAGGCACCAAACCTGAAAGATTCTGCTGCTTATCTTGCCGTTAAACTGATTCAGAAAAAAGAGGATGTCACCAAACCTATGTACACGCTCATTGAGATACCCAATAGCATCAATCGGTTTGTTGTATTGCCATCTGTGGATGATAAGCAGTACATTATTATGCTGGATGATCTGATACGTTATAACCTCAATGTTATTTTTAATATTTTTGAATACGATAGTATTTCTACTCATATGATAAAAATCACGAGGGATGCAGAACTTGATCTTGAAGGGGATATGGACAAGAGCTACACAGAGATGCTTATGGAAGGCGTAAAAGACAGATTAGTTGGCGACCCGGTGCGTTTTGTTTATGATGATAATATTGATAGAGACACTTTAGAATTTTTATTACTCAAGTTAGAAATTAAAAATAGAGACAGTTTAATACCCGGCGGAAGATACCATAATCGCCGTGATTATTTGAAATTTCCAGACTTGGGCGCTAAGCATCTCTTGTATGAAAAAATAACCCCTTTACCAATTCCGAACCTGAGTTTGCAGGGGAGTTTATTTAAAGAAATCGCCAAAAAAGATTACTTACAATACACCCCTTACCAAACATTTTCCTACACGATAAAATTTTTAAGGGAAGCCGCATTAGACCCCGATGTGAAATCTATTAAAATTACCATTTACAGGTTAGCTGAGGTTTCCCACATTGCCAGTTCGCTTATAAATGCGGTAAAAAACGGTAAAGACGTTACCGTATCTATTGAGCTTCAGGCGCGGTTTGATGAAGCCAATAATATCAAATATTCAGAACGTATGAAACGCGAGGGAATAAAACTGATATTTGGTGTCACAGGATTAAAAGTCCACGCCAAATCTTGCGTGATAGAAAGTTTAGAAGGCAATAAGATAAAACGATATGGTTTTATAAGTACTGGTAACTTTAATGAAAACACTGCAAAAATTTATACAGATTATACCTTATTTACCTCTCACAGTGAACTGTTGAAAGATATTAATAAAGTCTTTGAATTTTTTGAAGCTAATTACAGGATAAAAAAATACAAGCACCTTATAGTGTCGCCGCATTACACTCGAGATTTCTTCTACGATAAAATTGACGAACAGATTGAACTTGCCAAAGCCAACAAACCCTGTGGTATCATGTTTAAAATGAATAGCCTGTCGAGCTACGATATGGTTAAAAAACTATATCAAGCGAGTCAGGCCGGAGTAGAAATAAAATTAATCATAAGAGGAATTTGTTGTTTAATCCCTGAGGTAAAAGGGATGAGTGAAAATATAAAGGCAATAAAGATAAGGTATCCTGAAATTGATGAATTTCCAT
>CAYMXD010000035.1:0-10567 GCA_964394095.1 uncultured Mesohalobacter sp.
TGGTCTTCAAAAGAAGCTACTAATCGTTTACCTCGCTTTTGAGACACCATACGAATTTCAGTAATACCACCAACAATCTGAACTTCTGCCGTACTGTTTTGAAGTTCATTTATTTTATAGAACTTTGTTCGGTCTACATACCTAAAAGGGAAGTAGTCTATAAGGTCACCAAAAGTATGAATACCTACCTCATCTTCAAGGAGTTTTGCCCGTTGTGGACCAACGCCTTTCAGATAAACTATGGGAGTTTGTAGCTGCGCCTCTTGCATGCCACGAATATAAGACATGCCGGACAAAAATGAATATCCCTAAATCATTTTTTTGGAGGCATGGTCCCGAAGATTTTATCCCAAAACGTATTCGAAACGCCAAAGGCTTTATCGGGATGTTTGTAATGGTGAATGTTATGGTGCAGCCAAATATGCTTAAAGCGCTTTGGTGGCTTTTTGAGATGAATGGCTCTGTGGACAAAAGAATACATTAAATATCCACAAAAAAATCCCGGAAAAAACCCAAAACTCAAATCAGGGATTTGTAAGACGTAAAAAATGCTGTAAAAAAGACCAAACAACAAACTTGCCATGATTAAACCGGGCACCGGAGGCATCAGCAGTCGGGATTTATCTCGGGGAAATTGATGGTGTGAGCCATGCATGATAAAATGAAAGCGTTGAACAAATTTGGAGTCGCTTACCCAGTGAAATAAATACCGATGCAACATATATTCAGCAAATGTCCAGAAAAATATACCAAAGACAAATAATCCTAAAAAGCTATAAATATTAAGGCCAACATATTCAATAGCATAGTAAGAAAAGAGTATTAGACTCAAACCATAAACAATAATATTTGAGGAAGGATTTGTTTTGGTGAGGCTTTCTAAAAATGGGTTTTTAAAAATCTGAGCTTCCCCATGCTCAAAATCTGTTGTAATTTTAGGCATTATACAATTTTTGTTTAAAAATAAAAAACTTCCGGATAAATCAGATGATAGTATAAGGTGAAATTTTTCTTAAAAAATTTAGGTTATTTATAGCGTGTTGTTGTCTCGCAGATAAGACTTATTCTTAAAAAACTAAGTGGTTATAAAAATAACGACTGACTTTAAAAGCGGATTTAAATAAGAATTAAATAAATGTGAGCTATTGATGTAAAAACAAGACTTAGTTTGTATAAGAACGCTTTAACTAAAACTCAGAAAAGCGATCATCAAGGATAAAATCATCATCGGTTAATGTATTTAGGTAAGCTATAATTTGATCTTTTTCGTCTTCTGAAAGAGGAATCCCTAATGCCCCATTTTCCTGAATAAGTTGTTCATCAAGATTTTGTGTAGCTTCAACCCCAGTATCATAAAAATCTAAAACATCTCGCAACTGCTGAAATCTCCCGTCATGCATATAAGGAAAAGTTACGGCAATATTTCGCAATGAAGGCACTCGGAACTTATATTTATCGGTCTCTTGTCCTGTAACAATTTTGTGGCCTTCGTCATCATACTGGGGGTCGATGGGCAAACCGTTATTACGATAAGTTTGGTCTGTAAATAATGCTCCCGAATGACAAGCAGCACATTTTTGCTCAAACACCGCTTTCCCCTGAGCTTCCATTTCGGTAAATGTACTGCCTTCGTTACGCATGACTTTATCATATTTTGAATTTCCTGACACCATCATCATTACAAATTGAGAAATTGCCCTTAGCATGTTATGGGTATCGATGTCTCCATTTTCAAAAGCGCTATTGAATGCATCGATATATTCCGGATCACTTTGAAGTTTTTGAAGAACATTTGTCACCGTTTCATTCATTTCAACATCAGCGGTTATGGGGACAATAGGTTGAGCATCTAAATGGTCTACACTTCCATCCCAATTAAAGCTTTCTAAAAATATCATATTTTGAAGCGGTGGGGCGTTTCGATTACCCAAAGCACCATTTACACCATGACTCACCTCATGGGTATGATGGGTGAAGGCAAAATCCTGAATATGGCAAAACCCACAAGATATAACGCCTGTTGAAGATAATCTGCCGTCATAAAATAGTTTTTTCCCAAGCTCAAAACCTGCTTGAGTAGGGCGATTGTTTTCAATATCGTAGGTTGGATCCGGAAAATTTGCAGGAATCTCCAGATTTAAAAAAACTGGATCGTAGCTTTGCTGTTCCGGGTCTTCGTATGTAGATGAATTAAACTCTTCATTCTGGCATGAAACAAACATAAATAATAACACTATGTAGTATAAGAATCGCATATTAATTTAATCCAATTTCAAAAGCTCGTGTATAATTTTCAGTGATCTTAGGCGCGTTTTCAGGATCGATTTGAATATCATCTTTATCTTCTAAAAGCATTTCAAATTCACCGGAAAACAACTTCAATACATCAAAATTGATATCCACTTCTGTTGTTTGAGATGCTGTGACAGCAATTGGTTGTAAAAAATCTAAACTGACTTCTCTGTAATTATCAAGATTTTGACCATGACTTCCGATATGATACCTAAACGTTCCATCCTCTGTTTGTTCTGAGCTATAACGGCCTTCAATTTTCATAAAAATATAGCCCGCAGACCAACTCCATAGCATGTCATTGTCTTCTGCGGTTGGCACAAAATTATCTACCCCATTTAGAGGATAATTGCTTTGATCTATACCAACACCAAATCGAATAGACGTGTAATTATTAGCATTTATGCCTTGAAGCCCAATAGTTTTGCTATGGGCTGCTTCCTCATTTATCAAAAAATAAGAATCTTTTTGAGGGTAAACAAATTCATTTCCTCTATTATCAATCAAAACAATATTGCTAATAATATATTTCAATTCATTTACTGAAAAGCTTTCCTCTCCATTTTTATTATAGTCATTTTGTAAGATGAGGTTTTCGTTTCCAACAAGATTTGTAAAATTAATATTAAGGCTGCCAAGGTCGTCTTCAGAATCACAAGACATACTTACCACCAACGCCATAATGATTAGTGATTTTCCTATAATTTTCATCATTTCAGTTTTAAAATTAAAATATCTTTATCCCCTTTATTTTCAGCAATCAGGTTATCACTGCTTTCACTGCTTCCTACAACAATAACTTCACCACTTTGCAACTGTATAGCATCATTAGCTAAATCTATTTGAGAGCCTCCAATATTTAGACCACTTTTGAAATTACCTGAATCTTCAGCTTGTACAATCCAAACATCGTTTTGTCCGAAATTCTGAGACACCTGAACATCTGAACTTCTGGAACTACCGGTTATCAATACATCTCCAGACTGAAGCTGAAGAACAGAACGCGCTGAATCAAAATCGCTGCCACCATAAGTAGTCTGCCAGATGAGGTTGGCGTTATCATCAAATTTTACTAACCAGTAATCTGTATTGCCCTTAAAACCATCAACATCTCCATCATTACTTCTGGTATCACCTGTAAAAAGAAATTGATTATCCTGAGAATTAATTGCGGCATACCCTATATCTATACTACTTCCTCCAAAATTTCTTTGCCAAATCATATCACCGCTTAGATTGACTTTAACTGCCCAAAAGTCATAACTGCCTTGAGGATTGCTGACGTCAAAATCATCACTTTCTGAACTCCCTAGCATGATAATATTACCATCACTGGCCTGAAGGACATCATAGGAACGGTCATTATTACTGCCACCAAAATATCTGCGCCATTCTATTTGCCCATCAGGCTTTAGTTTTATACCCCAAAATTCGCCTACGCCGTGTTTAGCTAGAATAGATTTTGGTCTGCCAGACGTACCATTATCGTTACCATCACCTTCACTAGCGCTCACATCTAAAAACCCGGAAACAATATAGCCTCCATCAAGGGTCTCAATAGCCGAAAAACTTCGGTCATTTCCCGAGAACCCAAAACTTTGTTCCCATATCACATCGCCATTTGCGTTTAGTTTTAACACCCAAAAGTCGTGAAAGCCAAAATTCTGGCTCACATCACCATCATTACTTCTTGAATATCCGGTTATCAAAAACCCTCCATCGCTTGTAGCTACAATATCCTGCCCTCTATCATCACTACTTCCTCCAAAGGTTTTTTGCCAAAGAATGTTTAAATCCTTATCTAGTTTCAGTAACCAGTAATCGCTATCTGTAGTTGATTTACCTTCAATATCACCGTCAGAACTTTGAGTAAAACCTAAAACAGCGATATTACCGCCCAAAGTTTCAACAACAGATAAAGCATCATCTTGTTGGCTTCCACCATAAGTTTTTAAAGATTGTAATTCGTTTTTGAATTCAATTTGTGGTTCATTTGTTGTAAGCCTATCATCATCGCTACAGGAAAACAACATAAACAAAAAAGATAGTATTAGAAATAGCCTGTTCATTCTACGATTAATTTTTTGCTTATTCTGTTATTAATTGTAATTAAATACATTCCACTAGAAAATTCTGATACATTAAGCTTAAAATTGAAGTCTTCTATCTGTTCTTTTGTATATACTAATTGACCTAGCCTATTAAATATTGTAAGTGTATGCAGAGGTTCATCTTTTGTCTGCAAATGAACAATTGAGCTTGCCGGGTTAGGATATATTTTTAGATCATCTGCCTCATTATATATATATGATGAAAGCGTAGGACTTTTTACGACGTAAAACCCTGAATCTATATCACTTAAAACTAAATTCCCACTTTCAAAATACGGATAGACATTCCATAAACCCGAAAATCCTAAGTTATCATCTTGTGGAAAGGTATCAAAAAAGGCTACCTCAGTCATATTTTGATTAGCAATATCTGTAACATCTATAACTCTTAAGCCTGAAGTATAACCGGCCTGATAGTATAAGCCATTTTTCACATAACCGTTATGATCTATTGCGGCTGTATTACCAACGTAATCCATATGAACAACTGGGCTATCTAAATCTGTTAAATCAAAAATGATAGATCTAGTATTAAAACCAAATTGTATTTCATCAAATTCGTCAGCAAGAATCAGATAAGTTTCATCGTCGGTTAACCATGCCTGATGCGTATAACCAATACTTGAATAGGATATTGTAGAAATATTTGTAATGTTAGCTTTGTCTGATACATTCAGGATAACAACCTCATCTTCATTACTACCTATATAAATTTCCTCTCCTTGATAATCAGGATCAGGACCACTATAAGTAATGACTTGTGCATCGTGTGTGTAGAAATCATCAGCGTAACCCCCGGCAAACACAGGGTTTAACGGGTCAGAAATATCGACAACATGAGGACCACCATCAAAAGTACCTGTTCCTACGGCATAAGCATAAGGTTGATTTTGATTTATAACGATGTTATGCGCATTTCCAAAACCATCATAATGTGCATCTTCAACAAAAATTTCAGGTGGACTAGTAACAGTTCTGAGTTTAGTCAAATCAAAAATCTGCATCCCGTGACCACTGGCTTCACTGACAATAAAAGCATAATTGCCGTAAACTTTAATATCCCTCCATTGGCTGTTTGAAGTATGAGTAGGTAATTTTCCTAGATATACAGGCGATGTTGGCTGACTGATATCAATAAATGCTGTGCCATTATTTAAACCCATTAGTGCATATTCCTTATCATCCAGCGGGTCTGTCCATCCCCATGAATCATTGCCCGAAGCAGCATTAAGGGTATTTAAATCTAAATGAGACATCAGGTCAAAACCATTACATGGAAAAGAGCCTGCGCTGCCATTAAGACATGGTGTTTGCGCAAATGCCGCAATTGAAGTTAATAAAAGGCAAACTAATATGTTTTTCATTACAGGTACTATAAATTACGTAATTTTACAAAAAAAATCAAAATGGCCGACAGTTTCAAAAATAGTAAAACTAAACTTACCGAATTAGGTGAATTTAAACTAATTGATACACTTACACAAAACTTTAACCTAACTCAAGCGTCTTCTATACTAGGTATTGGTGATGATGCTGCAGTCCTAAAACACGAAGAGAACATTGTAGTATCTACAGATTTGTTGGTGGAAGGAGTTCATTTTGACTTATCTTATATGCCATTAAAACACCTGGGTTACAAATCGGTGATTGTCAATTTATCTGATGTTTACGCCATGAATGCCAGAGCCACACAGGTTACAGTGTCCATAGCCTGTTCAAACAGGTTTACTGTTGAAGCCTTGGAGGAATTGTATGCCGGTGTAAAAACCGCCTGCGATCTCTACAATGTAGATTTAATAGGAGGTGATACAACTTCTTCTGTAAAAGGGCTTCAGATTTCGGTCACTGCAATCGGAACTGCTAGTGAGCAAGACATTACAAGAAGAGACGGTGCCAGCAAAAATGAATTGTTAGTGGTTAGCGGCGATCTGGGAGCAGCATATATGGGGCTTCAGGTTCTTAAACGCGAAAATGAAGTCTTTAAAGTTAATCCCCAGAACCAACCCGATTTAGTAGCCTATTCGTATATTATTGAACGACAGTTGAAACCCGAAGCTAGAAAAGATATTCCAGAATTACTCAAGACCTTAGGAGTAAAACCTACGAGTATGATAGATATCAGCGACGGACTGTCATCTGAAATCTTGCATTTATGCCATTCTTCTAAAGTTGGGGTAAAAGTATTTGAAGAAAAAATTCCTTTAGACCCTAGTGTGATTTCAAGTTGTGAAGAATTTCAACTTGATAGTACAACAATTGCACTGAACGGTGGAGAAGATTACGAATTGCTTTTTACAATAAAACAAGAGGATTTCCCAAAAATAAAGGCTAATCCCAACTTAAGTGTTATCGGCCATATGACCTCCGAAGATGTTGGAAAAACATTGATAACTAGAGCAGAACAACAAATCCCACTGGTTGCCAGAGGCTGGTCTGCTATTCCAGAAGACCATTAGAATGTTGAAATCCTAAGTTTACTAAATCATTAAATCCTGAAATAAAATTAGACTCGAAAAAATGTTTTGTTACATTTGTGAAAATTAAAAATTATGAAGAAAATTTACGTTTTATTTTCCTTACTCATTAGCCTTACCACTTTTGGGCAGGATTTAATCATTACCGGTGTTTTTGATGGTACTTTACCGGGAGGCACACCAAAAGCCATTGAAATATATGCCATAAACGATATTCCAGACCTTAGCCTTTATGGTTTTGGAAGCGCAAACAATGGTGGTGGGTCTGATGGCGAAGAACTTACCTTTTCCGGTTCTGCATCATCCGGACAATATCTTTATATCACAACAGATGATGCTCAATTCAATGCCTATTTTGGTCTCAATGCAGATTTTGTAGATAGTTCAGCCGGCATAAATGGTGATGATGCAGTTGAGCTGTTTTTTAACGGCAGTGTTATCGACACCTTTGGAGAAATTGACGTTGATGGTAATGGAACACCCTGGGAATATCAAGACGGTTGGGCCTACAGGCTAGACAGTACCGGCCCAGATGGATCTACTTTTGTTGAAAACAACTGGACATTTAGTGGTCCAGACGCCGTTGATGGATGTACTGATAACACCTCATGTAGTTCTGCATTTCCTATAGGGACATTTACGTTTTCAGGTTCGCCCTGTGGTGTAACATTTGATTCGGCTTCTTACAACTGCTCTTCTAATACACCAGGAGACAATAACGATGCTGTTACCATCACTATTCCTTACTTTGGATCTAACGCTGGTATAGTAAATGTTACGGCATCAAGTGGTTCAATAGGCGGCGATGATCCCGCCCTAACCGCAGACGGCACCATAACAATATCCGGTTTATCCGAAGGCGATAACTGGGACATAACCTTAAATGGCGGAGATTGTGACGGCACAACTTTTTCAGGAACAGTACCTGCCAATGAATGTGACCCTACACCAAATACCTGTTTCGATTTAAGTACAGGTGCTGACTTATTTGAGCTCGTTACCGTAACTCCAAACTCTGGCTTTTCTAACAATGGTACATGGGACGAAAATAGCGGTTCTTACAGTGCTAACGGCTTCTGTGGCGGTGGCTGTGAAGAGTTAGTAGAAAGTTGGTTAATTTTTGGACCATTAGATATGAGTAGTGTTTCTGATTTAGAATTGATGTTTGATGCGTCAGAAAATTTTGGAACAACAGACTTGGTTGTTGCTTATACAGCCGGCTACTCCGGGTGCCCATCATCAACATCTTGGACAAGCGCGCAAACCATAACAGATCCGGGATTAATTGAAGTTGATTTGTCTGCTGCATCAGGAACCGATGTTTTTATAGGTATTCAGTACTTAGACGACGGAACAGACGGTTATTCTGACTGGGAATTATCAGATGTGAGCTTAGCAGCATTTGGAACTTGCCCAAGTCTTGGACAACGACCAACATCAAACTGTGCCGTATGCGATTTAACTTTAGAGGAAGAAGCCTACAATTGTACTACAAATACCGCAGGCGACAATAATGATAGTGTTACTGTTGAAATTCCTTATACGGGGGTAGAAAATACAATAACTTCAATTACTTCAAGTTCCGCAAGTGTAGCAGGTGACAATCCGGCAAATGTAGAAGATGGTGTAATTTTTCTAACCGGACTTAACGAAGGTGATGCTTGGGATTTAACCATAAACGGTGGCGACTGTGATGGGACGACCTTATCAGGAACAATCCCTTCCTCAGCCTGCGACCCTACAACAAATGATTTAGTCATAAATGAAATACATGCAGACCCTGCACCAGACTTAGCCGGTGATGCCAATGGCGATGGCACCAGAGATAGTACTGAAGATGAGTTTGTAGAACTGTATAACATTGGATCCTCTGATCTGGATCTTTCCGGATTTACAATCGATGACGCAGTTCAACTTAGACACACCTTCCCAGCCGGCACCATTCTACCTGCAAATTCGTTTATAACTGTATTTGGTGGTGGAACACCAACCGGGATTCCAGGATTAGTTCAGGTTTCCAGTGAAGGTGGTCTTGGTCTGAATAACGGCAGTGATGATGTTATCATTAAAAATGCTGTAGGCAATGTTGTAGTCTCCTATTCTTATACCGGAGCAACAGACCAGTCTGTAGGCCGTAGTCCGGATTTCACAGGAGATTTTACAGACCATTCCACTATCCAAGGAAATAACGGCGCATTGTTTTCTCCAAATCTTGAAAATGATGATCCTTCGCTTTCAACTGAAATTTTTACTGTAGATTCAATTGAAATTTACCCTAATCCTTCAAAAGACGGGTTTGTCAATATTAGCCTTCAAAATAATTTGGAATTCAATGTTGAAGTCTTTAATATTTTAGGTAAAAAAGTGATTAGCAAAGCTGCAGAATCATCAATTAGACTAAACACAACCGGACTGCAATCTGGTGTTTACCTCATAAAACTATCAATGAATAACCAAAGCTTAACTAAGAAGCTCATCATTCAATAATATAAGATTGTTATCTTTGCAAAAGCTCCTCGTTAGAGGGGCTTTTTTTTATGATGGAATTTAAACCACACAACATATTATCTCTGCTTAGCACCAATAGTTTTGAAACTCTTGCTTTTGAGGTGTTTAAACACCAGTATAATCACTGTGATATTTACCGTGAGTTTTGTACACATCTCAAAAAATCACCTAAAAACGTGAACGCCTTAATCGATATCCCTTTCCTACCGATTGAATTTTTTAAAACTCATCAAATATTATCAAGCCAACATTTGGTGCAAAAAATATTTAGCAGCAGTGGGACTACCGGACGGCAGACAAGCAAACATCATATAACCGATCTTGAATTATACCGTAATAATGCCCTTCAAATATTTGAAAATGAATACGGATCGATTAAAGACTATGCTATCTTAGCCTTACTTCCCTCCTATTTGGAACGCAATGGTTCATCTTTGGTCTATATGGTTGATCATTTCATCAAAAAATCAAAACAACCTGAAAGTGGGTTTTTCCTGAACAACCATAAAGAACTCTACAACAAATTACAAACCCTGGAACAGAAAGCTCAAAAAACCCTGTTGATTGGGGTCTCATTTGGCTTATTGGATTTTGTTGAAAAATTTAAGATGAATTTAAAGCACACCATTGTCATGGAAACCGGGGGCATGAAAGGCCGGCGAAAGGAAATGATTCGGGAGGAATTACACCATATTCTGTCTGAAAGTTTTGGTGTAGAGCACATCCATAGTGAATATGGTATGACGGAGTTGCTATCTCAAGCCTATTCTAAGGGAAATGGTATTTATGATTTACCTGAAACCATGAAGGTTTTTGTCCGCGATCCGGAAGATCCACTCACACTGTATTCCGATTTTGAAAAAACAGGAGGAATTAACATTATTGATTTAGCCAATATCCATTCCTGTGCGTTTATTGCTACACAAGATTTAGGTCAAAATGTTAAAAAAAATAAGGCAAAAATATTGGGAAGGTTTGATAATAGTGACATAAGGGGTTGTAACCTCTTAACATTAAATTAATGTAAATGTTAAAGTTAGTTAATGAATGTAATTTTTTTCACTTTCGAACGTCTTATATAATACTAGGATGAAGTTTTTCATAATAGATTGGTTAGTTAATGCGAAACCCCGATTCTCACGAGTCGGGGTTTTGTTATATATAAACTTCATTACTAAGTTA
>CAYMXD010000036.1:0-10541 GCA_964394095.1 uncultured Mesohalobacter sp.
TGAATATTTTTTCAACATTAAGACCTGTCTACCTGTGGTATAAATTTAATATACAGTAAGTTACAAAAAATTAATTTTCTTAATGCCTTAATGTTTTTTAACCACAAAGTACACCGAGTTTTGCACGAAGTACTTAAAGAAAACGAATCTGTACTATTACAAAGCAAGTGCCTAAGCCATTTTACAAATATTCATCAATGAAAAGTCAAAAATTATCTAATTCTAAAGCCTTGTCCTACATGTTTTATAAGTGCTCTGATAAAGTGAATTGAAGTCATGGTAAACATAATTTTTAGCTCTTCTCCAAGTTTAGTCTGTTCGTCTAGGAATTTGAAAATTCGAGAAATATCGTTGTATTTATACATTTTATAAAATAAAGTATCGCCGTAATCATTATGATTATACAAGACATCCAGAAACATTTTGTCGTAGTGTTTATAACGCTTTTCATAAAGCTGATAATGCGGGTTTTGATTTGACTTGATGTTGTTGACGATTTTAATGGAATTTCGTTCTGAATTTTTAAACGAATAGCCTGTAGATGCTTTTACCCAACCCCCTGAAGTCCCTATTTTAGTGATGTTTGTGGTGTGGTGTTCGTAAAACGGGTGACTGCTCATAGGGATAATCCCCTTTTCAGTTTCATAAATCTCATAGTTTTCAATTTTGAGCTTGTCTTTCAAATAGGTTTTAATGTAATGTTCATAAGTTTCATCCTTAACCAACTCGGGAGAAAAGTAAGTGAATTCTACCAAAGCTTTTGTTTTGCTAAAAGGTAAAATATAGATGAAACAGGTTTTTTCCGGGTCCGAAAGGCTGTAATCCATCATACAAAATTGTTCAGGATCGAACACTTCGTTTTCAGTTTCAATAAACCAACCTTTAAAATGTTGAAGAATATTGATGCTTTTTTGAGGTTTATAATCCTTAGGTAAACGGCTGTCAAAAATATGCTTAGCTTCGTAACTGTTATTTTTGCCTTTCAGCCGAACCAGACTGCTACTCTCATCAACCTCCGTAATTTCATCTAGAACGAATTCAATATTTGAAACCGAATCAATTTTATCTTTAGCATAGGTATAAAAATCAATCGATTTTATCATTTTATAGCTATAAGTTTTAAGATTTAAATTTATGGTTTCATCATGGGCTTTAAAGTATCCTTTATCCCAAGATTTGTGAATAATGTTATCGTAGAGGCCATTTCCCTCTTCCCAATAACACCAGGTTTTGTCGTTAGTGAATTCTGATCGTTTTTCAATAATACCTATAACTTTATCATCAAAATAAGCGTCTCTCATCATAGCCAAAGCTAGTTGTAGTCCGGAAGCACCGCTTCCAATAATGATGTAATCAAAAGTTTTAGAAGACATAAAAAAGGGTAAAAAATAAGACTTGAACGATATAAATATGAAAACAAATTTTAGTATCAGCATCTGAAATAAATCTTAAAACAGCATAATTGAAGATATAAGCTAGAATAAACCAAGTGATGTAATTTTGAAGAGGGACTTCCGGTAACTCAAATTCCCAGAAATCAAATTTGGGAGCCGACTGTTCAATAAAAAAATCGAAAATCAGCATAAGTGCACTGGCTGTTGCTGCTTTAATATGGTTTGATTTTAAGGGTAATCTATCGGCCAGTCCTGAGGTTGTAAAGCTTAAAACCGCCCAATTCACCCCAATAATAACCGGAACTTCAAAAAGTTTGAAACCCAGATTTCTGCCGTAGGCATATTCTCCGAATACTTTTCCGGTAGCTACGCCAATGGCCTCTGCCGTAAACCCCAAAATGGCTATACTTACAAACAAAATAACCTCAGATTTATTACGGATAGGGTAGTACCAAATTAAAAGTAAACTGATAAACCAAAGATTGATGGCCGATAAGGGTAAAAAGAAATCTTCAAAGCCTAGGTTTATTCCTATAAAGGCTGATGCATGCATGAGCCATAGTAAAAAGATACCATATTGCTTATAGTTCTCTAACTTTATCATGGTTTTGGTGTAAGTTGAGCAATGATTTTAGCCGACATTAAACACAGCGGAATGCCTCCTCCGGGATGAACCGAACCTCCACAAAAGTAAAGGTTCTTGTAGGTACTTGAAAAATTAGGATGTCTTAAAAACGCTGAAAATTTATTATTACTGGAAGTGCCGTATAAAGACCCTTGAAATGAAGCAGTTTCTTTTTCGATGTCCTGCGGCGTGAGGACTTTTTCGACTTCTATATAATCTTGAATCTGTGTATTGAAAGTTTTATTGATTTTATTGATGATTTTTTCTCTGATGTAAGTCGTTTGTGCTTTCCAATCTTGGCCTTCATGGGTTGGGGCATTCACCATTGTGAACCAGTTTTCGTGTCCTTTTGGCGCATCGTTTGCAATATGCTTAGACGTGATGTTGATATACACCGTTGGATCGTTGTAAAAATATTTTTTATCGAAAATATGTTCAAATTCTTGTTTGTAGTTTTCTGAAAATAAAATGTTATGTAGATCCAGAGATTCAAATTTTTTATTGATACCCCAATAAAAAATCAAAGCAGAACTTGATCTTTCCTGTTTTAAGGTTTTTTCGGGTTTTGGTGCATTTTTTAAAATGGATTTGTATGCCGTGTACACATCCATATTACAAACCAGCGTATCGGCCTCATAAGTTTTTCCTTTAGATATCATTCCCTTTACAGTTTGGTCTTTTATCACTATATCTTCTACAGCCGAATTCAAATGAAAACAAATACCAACATCTTTAGCCAAACTGGTAAGACTTTGTGAAATATCGTGCATACCTTTTTTGGGTAAATAAGTGCCCAATTGCATTTCGAGGTGTGGAATCATAGACATGATACCGGGTGTTTTGTAGGGTGAAGATCCATTATAAGTGGCAAAACGATTGAAAAACTGAATCAATTTTTTATTAGAAAAAGAATTGTGATTTACCTGATCTAAACTTTGATTTAAATCTAATTTATAAGCTGAAGCAAGGGCTTTTAGAGTTTTTAGGTTTAAAAAAGATTTGCTTTTATGTAAAGACTGTTCTAAAAATACTGGAGCTGTCAATTCGTATTTACGCTTACTTTTATCGAGGTATTTCCTAATTGATATTTCAGTTTCATTAAAAAACGCACTTGCTTCTTTTATGAATTTTTCTTTATCGGCAGAGACTGAAAATGACGTCCCGTCTTCCCAAAAATAATTGCAAATGGTCTCTTTTTTGATATAGTTGAAATGATCCTGAGGATTTTTATCAAATAATTCAAAGAGCTCATCAACTAGGTGGGGCATTGTGAAAAGCGAAGGTCCTAAATCAAATCTGTAGTTTCCTAATTGGGTTGCGTGAATTTTACCGCCGGTATAATTGTTTTTTTCAAATACATCCACCTCGTAGCCTTGATGTCTTAGCCTTAACGCTGAAGCTAACCCGGCAATACCAGCTCCAATGACAATGGCTTTAGACATAAATCTACTTTTTATTTTTAAAGAAGCGCATCGGTGGTACTAGCATTCCATAACATTCTCCGTCATCTTTACCTATGTGCTTATGGTGTATTTTGTGGGCGCGTCTAACTGCTTTAGCATACCAGTTGTTGGCATTTCTAAATAACTTGAACCTTTGATGAATGAAAATATCATGAACCAAAAAATAGGTCAACCCATAAGCAGCAATTCCGGCACCTATTGGTACTCCAAACCAGTAGCCTAAACTATCGACGTATATAAAAAAGAACATACTCACAGCCGCGTAAAAGATAAAAAACACATCATTGCGTTCCCACCAACTTTTATGGTCTTTGAGGTGATGATCTTTATGAAGTGACCATAAGAATCCGTGCATAACATACTTGTGTGTAAACCATGCCATAAATTCCATGATGCAAAATGAAGCTATAAAGACTAATATAGAATACAGTATCATAATTTAAACCAAATTTAATCTACAAGATAAATAAGATTGAGCTAACAACCCAACTTTTTGGTAATCGTTAACGCGAATTCTGCTTGATTTTATTTGAAGTGATGGTGTGTTTTTAAGCTTATTGAGTAATTTTGAATAATAGACATATGCGGTATAAACACCGAGTTTGGCTTCAACAGGTAGTCTTGAGATCCCTCTTAATCCGGCATCAAAATCATCTTGAATTTCATTAATTAAGCGCATTTTAGTCGATTCATCCAACTCGTTTAAATTGACGTTTGGAAAATAAGTTCTATTTAAGTCTTCGTGATCTGCTTTTAAATCTCTTAAAAAATTGACTTTCTGAAATGCAGACCCCAATTTTTTAGCATCGTGTTTGAGTTCATCGTATAAGTCTTCATTACCCTTTACAAAAACTTTTAAACACATTAACCCCACTACGTCCGCACTGCCATAAATGTACTGTTCATACTCTTCAACAGTTTTGTAATTAGACTTATACAAGTCTGCACGCATACTTTTCATGAATGCTTTATAAAGATGAGCAGGGATTTGATATTTATGGACGGTTTCCTGAAACGAATTTAATATAGGATTTAAGCTTATATTTTGATCAATGGCGTTGTAAAGTTGCCTTTCAAAATCATCAAAAAGCGTTTCTTTTTCATAATCATGAAACGTATCAACAATTTCGTCTGCAAACCTTACAAAACCATATATGTTGTATATGTCCTGTCTTATACTAGGTGAAAGTAATCGTGTAGCCGTAGAAAAAGAAGTACTATAAGATTTTGTGACGTGTTTGCTACAATGTCTTGCTATGTTGTCAAAAATAGATTTCATGATTTACTGTATTTGAATATAAGGTCAGATACTAATTTTCCAGAAATTAATGCCGGAGGAACACCCGGTCCCGGAACCGTAAGTTGACCTGTAAAATACAAATTGTCAACTTTTTTACTTTTCAATCTAGGTCTTAAAAAGGCAGTTTGCAATAATGTATTGGCCATACCATATGCATTGCCTTTATAAGAATTATAATCTTTTTTAAAATCGGTAACACAAAATGATTTTTTAAATATAATATTTTTCTGTACACTTTGACCAGTAAGTTTCTCAAAGCGTGTTATAATTTTATTAAAATATTCTTCTCTTAGCTCTTCCGTATCCTCAATATCCGGAGCAAGTGGTATTAAAAAGAATCCATTTTCGCAGTTTTTAGGTGCGGTATCAGGATCGGTTAAAGAGGTGAAATTAGCATAAAATAGGGGTTCTTTAGGCCATTTTGGGTTTTTGTAAATGTCATTGGCATGTTGATTGAAATCAACATCAAAAAATAAATTATGATGATGAATATTCTCAAGTTTTTTGTCAAAACCTACGTAAAAGAGTAGGGAAGAAGGCGCAAATGTTTTTTTATCCCAATACTGCTCAGAATACTGTCTCAACTTTTCATCTAGTAGTGTTTCAGTATGATGATAATCGGCACCTGAAAGGACATAATCTGTTTTCGTCTTTTTGCCATTTACCGTAAGGCTTTCAACTTTAGAATTAGAATTTACATTGATGTACTCAACATTGGCTTGTGTTTCAAATTCTACTCCCAGAGAAGTCGCTAAATCTTTCATGGCATTAACTACGCTAAACATGCCTCCTTTGGGATGCCAAGTGCCTAAACCAAAATCTGCATAATTCATAAAACTGTAAAACGATGGCGTGTCCTGAGGTCTGGCTCCCAAAAAGAGCACAGGGAATTTCAAAATTTGTTTCAATTTAGGATTATCAAAGTCTT
The DNA here is from genome assembly GCA_964394095.1 of uncultured Mesohalobacter sp. Taxonomy (GTDB): domain Bacteria; phylum Bacteroidota; class Bacteroidia; order Flavobacteriales; family Flavobacteriaceae; genus Psychroflexus. The sequence goes on from CAYMXD010000036.1 coordinate 5,711, forward strand.
TTTCAACATCTCTGCTAATATTACTGAAAAACTGACCCACTTTGGAGACGGTTTCTGGCGTAACTAACTCTAATGGTGATTCCCCAGGTTTATACACCAGCTTTTTGATAGCAATGTCGTAATTTGATTTCGCATTATCCATAAAGCGTTTTAACTTTTTAGCGCCTTGATTTTCATGCTTATCGAATGCTTTAAATATGTCTTCTAAGTTTTCAGAAACTTCAAAATGGTCTTTTTCTCCAAAGATGACTTTATATCCGGGATTTAATTTATCCAACTGATAATAGTCCTGTGGTGTTTTATCAAAATCTGCAAAGAATCTTTCAAAAACGTCAGGCATCCAGTACCATGAAGGCCCCATATCAAACGTGAAGCCTTTATGTTTAAATTGTCTTGCTCTTCCACCTATAGTTTCATTTTTTTCTAAAACTTTTACCTTATATCCGGCTTTGGCGAGATAACAGGATGCAGACAAAGAAGAAAATCCAGATCCAATAACATGAATAGTTTTACCCATTTTAGAGATTTAATGTCAATTCATTTATATTTTTAAAAGCTTTTACGCGTTCTGGCAGTTCATAATTGCTCTCGATGATTTCGTTAGATTTTCGACCAAGTAACCAATATTCGCATTTTTCACCTGTACAGATGTTTTTAGTAAAACGGTCTAAATAAACTTCAATATTTTCTGGCTTTACCGTTAAATAGGATACAAAAACTGTATGATCAAATAATTTGGAAAGATAGGTCAAATCTTCCATAGGCAGGCTTTGCCCTAAGAAGATAACTTTATAGCCATGAAGTAAAAGTTCATAATTGGTGTAAAATAAGCCAACATCATGAACCTCTTCTTCCGGTAGAAACAATATAAATACCTTATCTGTTTTTGAAGGCTTTTCAAACTGTAGTTTTTCTATATTGATAAATAACTTTTGTTTGATAAGGGTGGATATAAATTGTTCATGTGCAGGAGTTATTGTTCCTGCTTGCCATAAAAATCCAATTTCCTGCAAAAGCGGTATAAATACATCATTATAAATTTCCCTGAAAGTATTGTGTTCGAGTAAGCCATCGTAAGTTCTTAAAAATAAGGCCTGATCAAAATTCATCATGGCAACTTTTAATGATTTTACGGCTCGGTTGGTATTACTTTTACTTGTAGTAATACGCTGAACCAATTCGCCAATGTCCTTATCAGACATTTTTGAAATTCGTGAAATTTTGTAACCGTTTTCGTTTAGAAAAGCGATGTTCAAAATCTTTTGCAAACCGTTTACCCCATAAGTTCTTATGTTGGTTTCGGTTCGCTTCGGTTCTAGAACCTTGTACCGTTTTTCCCACATTCTAATCGTGTGGGCTTTGATACCGCTTAAGGATTCTAAATCTTTGATGCTGAAGTTTTGTTTAATGTTTCCCATAATAAAGTTTAACACTCCAAAAAGATAGATTAAAATTAGTTTTTGTTTAAAATAACAAGTTAAATATTAAACAGTAATGTTAAGGTTTGTTAAGGTAAAAATAAAGATTAGGCTGAATAGCTTCAACAAAGCACAATATCACTAGGCTTTTAAAGGGAAAATATTACAAATCCTGATTTATTATAATATTAGATTATATGGCTACCCTGTTACATCTCATAAATTGAATTGCGTTTTAATTAAAGCCTATAATTTAAATCTTGGGGCTTAAAAATGGTTTCAATGTATTTGAAATGGTTTTAAACATTTAAGTAAAAGGGTAATCAATTAGCTTATCAATCCTAAAAAAGTATAAGAAATCAATTTTCAGAATTATAAACCAGTTGTCTCATATCATCTTTTGTAAAGTAAATGTTTGGCGTAAAATTTTCTACACAGAACATTAAGGATGCATTTCCTTTTTCCAGGTCTAAATTTTCTTCAGATGCTATTTTAGCAATATAGTAATGAAAAGCCAAAGCATATTGAGGTAAAACACCAATACATTTTTCTAGAAACAGAATTGCGCCATCAGCATTATCAGTGCTTAAATACGTATCTACGGCTACTCTAAAGTTATTATAAAAATTTTCAGGATCAACAACATTTTTATTGTTGCTGCTATAACTTTTCAGTGCTTTATTCCAGTACATTAAACTGCTGTCGTACATCTCCATTTTATAAAGATGGATGGCTTTATCAATAGACGAAAGTTTTAGTTTGTTAAGTTCGAGGTCTGATGAGGCTAGACTATCTAAGTAATTCACCATAGCATTATAGGTTTCAACATCTTTACGTTCAATTATTTTTGAGGCATAATAATCGATATCTAATGGTTCAAGTTCGGCTTCCACTCTATAAGTTAAAATCATATCAGATATATAGTTATCAGCATAGTCTTTAAACCCTGAGTAATTATTTAGATTTCTATAATCTTTAAAAATATGAAGCAAACCATCTTTTATGGTAGCAGAAAACAGACTCTCTTTTCCCACTTTAGAGACTTGAGAACTAAACTCAATAGTTTCATTAGCAGTAGATTGGTAGATGTTTTTGATGTAGGCAAAACTTTCTTCAGCTTCATTATCACTGTATAAAGCATTGGATAAGTAATAATATACTTTTCTGCCGCTATAATTTTTGAAATAATTTTCTAAGTCTTTTTTTAGATAATCATTCAAATCCGGGCTGATATTGATATATGCGGTAATGGGATTATTTTTGGATAGCATCACCAGTTGATTGAAATCTGCTCCCATATTATGCCCTATAATTCCGTTGAATCCGGAAGTGCTAAATTTAGAATTTATCAAATTAAATAATTCAGTGAGGATAAATTTTTTAAAGGTTTCAGCGCTGGTTTCAAGAGAAGTATTGAGTTCTGTGTAAATGTTTTCTTGAGGAATCCCTACCAAAATACATTCCGGAATGGCATTATAAGGCGGAGTTGATAAAGATTCTAAAAAACTGGTGACAATTTTAAACTTTTTTGGATTTGAATCCGTTAGATAAATGACAGGATATTGTTTTGAAGTAGTGTAGTCTTTAGGAAGATAGACAGATACTGTTCGCTTTTCACCCAGCATTTGAGATTGAAAGGGTAAAAACTGAAAACCTATATTTAATTGACTCTTAAGCATTTCATCTTTCCAGCCCTTAATCCGATAAGCTACTTTACTCAAGGTATCTTTCAAAACAATATTGGGGTTATCATCCAGTGTTTTGTGTATGCCCTCGGTATCGAGACTTCCTCTAGTAAATTTAAACTCTGCCGGGTAATCAAGGCTTACAGCAATCATTCTGTAGTAGTCGGAGACTTTGTACATTTTTACTTTATCGTAATCCCAATCTCCTAATGAACTCTGATTTCCAGCAATATAGACTACATCGTCTTTGTTAGGGACTTTAAGTTGAATAATTGTTTTTTCCTGGGCATAGGTTTGAAAACCAAGATAAAATAAAACGAGTATTGAACTGTATTTCATGATGTTTTAAAAAATATTAATCTGGTAAGCATATGAATATGAAATCATATAGATTATACCGCTTGTTTTTTTATAATTTTTACCCTTAAAAATCTGTGCATTGAAAGCATCTGAAAACGAAAAATATATACAATTTAAAATTATTGATGCTATCTTAAATCTTGTTGTCGGTTGATATTCATTTTACAAATTTAAACTTTAAGTTCAAACCTTAAGTATGACACTGGATTAAATTAAGAACCGATCTTTTTTTCATTAAATTATTGATAAAGGATTATTGGCTTAGGCTTAGGCGGAGGATAATTAAATCATTTTGTAATGACTTATACGTTTTTTTTAATATTTGAATAAAAAATGTACTCACCACACTCATACCTGCCGCAGGGAAGGGCACGGAGGACACATAATTTATAAAAAAGGGTATAAATTAAGTAGTTGGAAGTAGGGGTCAAAAAAAATAAATCCCTAGAAATAGGGATTTATTTAACTCAATACCTAATTGTTATATTAGATAATTTTCTCTAATCTGGATTCTATCTTATGCAAAGCTTCATTGTAATTTTCTCTTGCTTTCGAAAATGCTTCTTTAGCATTTTCCCACTCCTTATCTGATGCTTTTTCTAGTTTTGGTAATCTAACTTTTAACTCAGACTCTTTCAACTCCAAGTTTTTGATATTTTTTTCAATTTCATTCTTGACATCATCCTGTGTTGAATTTTTATCAGCTTTCAGTTTATTAATCTTTGCTGAAATTTCATCTATTGTTTGATTTGCTTTTAATTTAAATTCTTGCTTATTCATATGTTATTTTATTTTTATAATTCATTTTAATATAAATAAAACATAACTTATCAGTAGTGTAGTTTTATTTAATTTGATAATTAAGCAATATATTAATACGATTTTAAGAGGAAAACTGTATATGTTAAAGTTTAAGCATACATTTAATTCGCTTTATGCATTAGAAATTCTTCTAATACCTAAACGAATAAGAAAACTCTAGCATTTTGATGTTTTTACAAAACATGGTTGCTGAGTTTATCGAAGTACCAAAATATTGATTTTCTATCTCGGGTCCCGATTCTATTTTTAATTTAATAATTGAATTAAAAATTAGATCGAGGACTCTTGTATAATTACAAATTACCATTATGATAATTTAATTTGTGTTATTCGGAGGTTAAACCCAACTGATGCAAGCAGGTAGTCCGGCTCATTCTTCAGCTCTTATTGCACAACTTGGGTTTAAGATTCATAAGCTTATAAAAGTTGATGAATTTTAGCATGCTGCAACAACATAATGGTTTTGCTGTCTTTAATTTTACCGCTAAAAATCAACTTATAAGCGTCTTCAAAATTCAGTTCAAGGACTTCAATGTTTTCATGTTC
>CAYMXD010000037.1:0-1184 GCA_964394095.1 uncultured Mesohalobacter sp.
AATAACTCGAGATTTCAGAAAATATTTCAAAATCCAATTTGATTTCAATATCAAGTATTAAAACTTGGTTATTCTAGAAGATAAATATTTATATTAATTTTGATTTAATCATATTTGTAATTGTAAAAATTTCAACTTTTCAATTATAAAAAGATATGACCATAAATTGCAACGGGCGACTTATAGATTTTAATACGCCTCAAGTCATGGGTATCCTCAACATCACACCAGACTCCTTTTATGATGGGGGCTTGTACCAATCTGAAGATAAGATTTTAGCACAAGTTGATAAAATGCTGAAAGACGGTGCAACTTTTATTGATGTTGGCGCTTATAGCTCAAGACCGGGTGCAGATGATATTCCCATTAAAGAGGAATTAAATCGCCTTCTACCAGTACTTCATATACTGAAACAAGAGTTTAAAGAGGATATCTTAATTTCTGTAGATACGTTTAGAAGCGAGGTTGCAGAAAAGGCCATACATAATGGTGCTAATATCATAAATGACATCTCCGGTGGCGTACTGGATAATAGAATGTTTGAGGTCATTGCTCTGCATCAGGTACCTTATATCATGATGCATATGAAAGGGACACCTCAAAACATGAAAGACTTAAACCAATACGATGATTTGCTTTTAGACATCAAGCAATATTTTTCTGAAAGAATAGACCTGGCATTAAGAAAAGGAATAACCGACCTCATCCTAGATCCGGGTTTTGGATTTGCAAAAAATATAGACCAGAATTTTGAACTCCTGCATAAATTCGAACTGCTAAAAGATTTTGGTTTACCTGTTTTATGCGGAATATCCAGAAAATCTATGATTTACAAAACTTTGAAAATTAAAGCCGGAGAAGCCTTAAATGGCACTACAGCACTAAATATGATTGCTTTACAAAAAGGAGCTCATATTCTAAGAGTGCACGATGTAAAACAAGCCGTTGAATGTGTAAAGCTGTATAAAAAATTAGATGATAATTAATGGTTTTTGATACGTTAAACTTCAAAAAATAAATAAAAAAAAAAACGTAAACCTCTCGAATACCAATAAAGTACTGACCCGAAAAGTTTTGTTAGCCTTTTGGGTCTTGAATCGAGCTGTCCCGATAGGTTTTACTAACCAGAAAAAAATGCTTTTATTTTTAGTCTAAGGTTGATATCGAATACCTGTCAATCGATT
>CAYMXD010000037.1:1284-10473 GCA_964394095.1 uncultured Mesohalobacter sp.
AAAAAATGCTTTTATTTTTAGTCTAAGGTTGATATCGAATACCTGTCAATCGATTATGTTTAATTGTTTTGGTAAAGTTTTAAATTTTTTATAACACTTAAAAAATTGATAATCTTATGGCTTTAACTATTTTTGAGCAAATTAACTTTAAAACTATTATTATGTCATTTGAATTACCAGATTTAGACTACGCTCACGATGCTCTTGAGCCACATATTGATGCGAAAACCATGGAAATACACCACGGCAAACATCATGCAGGATATACGAAAAAATTAAATGCTGCAATAGAAGGAACAGAATTGGAAGATAAATCAATTGATTATATTTTAACGAACTTAGACCTTTCAAATTCAGCTGTAAGAAATAATGGTGGTGGCTTCTATAACCATACTTTATTTTGGAAAGTGATGTCTCCAGACGGAGGTGGTAAACCATCGGGCGCTTTAGCCGAAGCCATCGATAAATCTTTTGGGTCTTTTGACGGGTTTAAAGAAGCCTTCTCAAAAGCAGCTGCCACACAATTTGGTTCCGGCTGGGCTTGGTTAACCGTTCACGAAGGCGGTGGTGTTGAAGTCTGTTCTACGCCAAACCAAGACAACCCACTCATGCCAAATGTAGGCTGTGCAGGAACTCCTATTTTAGGTATAGACGTTTGGGAGCATGCATATTACCTCAACTATCAAAACAAAAGACCAGAATATATCGATGCATTTTTCAATGTCATCAACTGGAATGAAGTCTCTAAAAGATACAAAGAAAACAAATAGATTTTAGTCTAAAATTTTTAAAGAAGCAGTAAGTCGTTTGATTTACTGCTTTTTTTATGGGAAAACTGTAATTTTGCAGCATGCTGAAGCATAGAATAGTTACAAAACGTTTGGAATGTGGAACAGATGAAGCTGGGCGTGGATGTCTGGCTGGTCCGGTTACCGCGGCTGCAGTCATTTTACCGGAAAATTTTGAACATGAGTGGCTAAATGACTCTAAGCAACTATCGCTTAAAAAAAGAGAAAACCTTAGACCAATAATTGAACAAAATGCCATTGCCTGTGCCGTGGCTCATATATTTCCAAAACAAATAGATGAGATCAATATTTTGAACGCTTCTATTTTGGCCATGCATCAGGCCATAAATAAATTAGAAAAACAACCGGAATTTATTTTAGTTGATGGAAATCGGTTTAAAACCTATAAGAACATCAAACATGAGTGCGTTATTAAAGGAGACTCTAAGTATATGAATATTGCAGCGGCTTCAATTCTCGCTAAGACCTATCGTGACGATTACATGAAAAGACTACACGAAGAGTTTTCAAACTACGACTGGATTAACAATAAAGGTTACCCCACAAAAACACACAGGACAGCAATAAAAACTTATGGTACTACTGTATATCACAGAAAAAGCTTTAGACTTTTACCCGAACAATTGAAACTTGAATTCAGTAATATTTGAATCCTTGAAACACCATTTATGAAGAACATTTTATTTCTATGCATTTTAATTTCGTGTTTTGCCTGCAAAAAGGAAAATCTAACAAGATCATCCGTCAAGCATATCATAGCGCCTGAACCTTCTATGGTTGTTAAATTTAATGCGTTTTCAGAATGGCAACAATCTCTGGATACGCAATCGCTTATCTCAAAATACAAAGACAATCCTATCTTAAAATTCTGGTCACTTGAGGATTTCAAAACCCTTGTAGATATTCCGGATGAAGCGGTTTTATCTTTTAGTTCACTGGGCAACAGCAAGGAAATTAAAACTTTGTCTTTTAAAGCTGACAAAGATTTTAAATTTAAAATAGAATCCAAACAATCTTACAAATATGATGATGTCAATATAGAGTCTTATGTTGGAGATGATTTTGAAATTTTCTACTCAAATTTAAAAGGAAAAGCTGTCTTATGCACCTCAAAAATTATACTAGAAAACATTATCCGTAATTACCAAAACGATATTAAAAATCCGGCAGTGATTCAGAAATTATTCGATGTATTATCAGATAAATCTCCATCATTAGTCATTAATAATGATTTATTTTCAAAAACAACACTTGAGTTTTTTGATAAAAATATTCTAAATCATCAAATTAACTTAAGCGACTATTCCGGCTTTGATTTAAAGCTTGATGAGGATAAAATATTAATGAGTGGAATTGTGTTCAACCCTGATGGTAAAGAAAAATTCTGGACTAATTTTAAAAATGTTGATACTCAAAAGTCAACCTCTGTTGAAGTTATTCCATCAAATTTTACAAGTGCAGCAAGTGTATTATTTTCAGACTTTGGAAAGTTATCAAACACCACCGAAAGTTTAAAACAAAAACCACAAATTGACAGCTTGTACTTAAATCTAAGAGAGGTAACAAGTATAAAGTTACCATATGGAAACGCAATTGTATTGGTGTCTAACAATATAGATCAAAGTTTTGATCATTTAAAAAAGCGGTCTAAACCACAAAAAACAATTAGCGATAATACTATACATAAGCTAAAACAATCTTTTACTCCGGGTAACAAGTTGAGTTCGATTTTAGATATAATAAATGTAAGCTTTTTTACAGTTCATATGGATCATATTATTTTTTCTAACAAATCGGAAACTTTAGAACGTATGATTATTGAGATCAATAACAACAAAGTTGTTGCAAATCAAGCCAATTACATTAATCATTTGGAGTCCTTAAACGATGAATGCCACATACAATGGTTAACAAACCTGGGGAATCAAACAGATTTTTTTGATAAGCATTCAAAAGAATCATTCAAATCTGGGTTTAAATCCTTAAAATGGGACAATCATGAACTTTTGATGTCTCAATTAATTGTAGAAGATGATTTTGGGTATTTTAATATTCTTCAAAAGAAGACTATAGAAAATCAAAAAAACACTGATATTCAACAGTTGGCCAGATTAAAAAACGACAATAGAATCCTCAACACTCCGGCGTTTTTTGAAAACTGGCGAACCGGACAACAGGATGTGGTTTATCAAGACGATGAAAACATTTTGTACCTTAAGGACACTAAAGGCAACCTAATTTGGAGTAAAGCATTAGACGACCCTATCATAGGAAAAATCTCAAGCATTGATATTTATCAAAACCAAAGAATACAGATGGTTTTTGCCACCAAAAACAAGATTCATATCATCGATAAAAATGGGAATGATGTGAAGCCGTTTCCGCTTAAATTTAGAAAAGACATCACTCAAGGATTGTCTGTGTTTGATTATGATAAAAATGGCAAGTATAGATTTACAGCTGTTTTTGATGATGATATTAAGATGTATGACAAAACAGGAAAGCAGGTCAAGGGATTTAAATTCAAAAAAACAAAGTCATCAATTATTTACCCGGCAAAGCACATTAGAATGGGCAATAAAGACTATATTCTTGCACAGGAAGAATCGGGTAAACTTCATATTCTCAACAGGAGAGGAAGAACACGAATCGATTTAGATGACAATCTAAAATTTTCAAACAACGAATGGTTTGAGCATGATAGTTATTTCACCTCTTTAAGTGATGATGGTGATATTCTTCAAATCGACCAAAAAGGAAGACTAAATCGAAAACAACAAGAACTTATCAACCCTAAATTTACAGCAAATGAAACGCATTTAGTAATTTCGTCTGAAAATGAATTTTACGTTGATTCTTTTGAGACAGAATTACCCTATGGTTTATACACCACTCCAGTTATTAATAAGAATTATGCCGGTGTTGCAGACCAGCAAGCCCAAAAGGTTTACATGTTTAATGAAAAGGCAGAACCCATAGAAGGTTTTCCGGTGTACGGCGAAGACTTGATAGAATTCTATTCAAATGAAAATGGAATAGTTTTGTTGTGTAAGGATGGCAACAATGCCTTTATTGTGTACCAATTGAAATTTAAATAACACCTATGTTTGTTATTTCAAATAACTTAAAAACACCTCACGCTCAATAAGCTGTGCCCCTAAAGACTCAAGGTGCGATGTATAGATTTGGCAATCCACTATTTTTAAACCTTTGGTTTTAAAATGCTCTACCATCTTAATAAACGCATATTTGGAAGCATTACTTTGTCTTGTGAACATACTTTCACCACAAAACACAGCACAATCTTTTAAGTAGATACCGTACAACCCGCCAACTAATTGGCCGTCGTTCCAAGCTTCGACAGATTGGGCAATACCCATCTTGTGAAGATTTTTATAGGCTGAAACCATGTCGTCTGTAATCCATGTCCCCTCCTGACCTTTTCTTTTAATGGAAGCACAGGCCATCATGACTTCATCAAATGCCTGATTGAAGGTGATTTTAAATTTATTATTGTTCAGTAAAGGCTTCATTGATTTTGAAATATGAAGATTTTCAGGAAACAACACCATGCGCTGCTCCGGGCACCACCACAATATAGGATCTTCTTTATTAAACCACGGAAAAATACCATTCTTATAGGCCAAAAGAAGTCGCTCTTCAGACAAATCACCACCTATGGCTAAGACCCCAGACTCGTGAGCTTGTTCTGGTGGTGGAAACCATAATTCTGAAGTAAGAAAGACCATAAATTAATAGATAAAAATTAGGCTGAATATAAAAATTAAGGAGCCAACTACAAACATCCAAAAGGTGTAGGCCAAAATTTGATGGGCTTTTAGCTTAGTTATCGCTAAAAGAGGTAATGCCCAGAAGGGCTGTAACATATTTGTAACTTGGTCGCCGTAAGACATGGCCATAACCATCTTAGGTAAAGGGACATCGAGCTGAGCAGAAGATTCAATAATAATCGGCCCTTGAATTGCCCACTGCCCGCCACCGCTTGGCACAAATATATTCAATAAGCCCGCACTTATAAAGCTGAAGATTGGTAAAGTTTCTTGTGTGGAAATACTCACAAAAAACTCGGTAATATCAGCAGCCAAACCACTGTCTTTCATAATGCCCATGATGCCAAAATAGAGTGGGAATTGAATCAAAATTCCACTAACATCTCCAATCGATTCTTTTAAAGCATCGAGAAAATTACTGAAATTACCGTGTAACATAAAGGCTAAACCTAACATAAAGAAGTTAAGCATATTTGGTGTAAGCCTCAGTTGTAATAATTCCTTATAATATACAATACCGATAGTCGTTAAAATTAATACTCCAAAAAACACTGCCGGTAGTGTTTTGCTTTCGAAAGGATGAGAGTTTAATGATTTGGATTGAATTGATCTTTTAAAATTGTCATTTGCGATGATTTCTTTAGGACGGTTTTTGTGCCTTAACCACAAAAATAGAAGAGGCATTAAGCACAGCAAAATTAAAAAAACAATTAAATTTTCTAGACTAAAAATAGTTTGAGAGGTGGCTATAAAATCTGGAACGTCGATAGTAGTCAAGCTAGATAAGTGTCCACTTTCAGAAACCTTTAGCGGTGCAGAACCACTAAGCCCACCGTGCCAGACCATGAGCCCAATGTAACCCGAAGCACCGATTAAAGGATAGTTGATTTTAAAGCCTCTCTTTTGAGACTCTTCCCCTATTCTTCTAACGAGTATAGCGCCAAAAATAAGTCCTAAGCCCCAATTAAAAAAAGCCATAAGCATGGTAGATATTGAAACTATGATTACAGCTTTGGTAGTTGAATCTATTGGAGAGGTTAAAAGATTTAGAAGATTATCCATAGGCCTGCTTAAAACTAAAATATGACCAAGGACTAAAACTAGCATCATTTGGTAAGCGAAGACCAACAGGCTTTGATTCCAAATGCTATTTTCCCAATAGCTTAACACTTCTATAAAATTTTTAGAAATGCTGCCTGAAGTCATACTCAAGCTTGCCCAAAGGATCACCACAAAGGTCAGTAAAACAGAAATACTAAACGGCGATGGGAAAAACCGTTTAAAATATTCTTCTATGGTTTTTGAGTTTTTCAATAAGACTTGTTTTTAAATTATTAAATCCTAAAAATATAAAACACCTGAATTTTACAGGTGTTTTATCCATTATTTAATAAGAAAAACCAGCAGAAATCACTCTACTTTCTTAAATACATTTATATTAAATGAACCGTCATCAAAATTATCAGTAACAGTTAAAAATGTTTCGTTATTAATTGTATTTATCTCAATATCTGATACTATTTCCTGTTGGTCATTAGATACTTTAAGTTCTGTTTCAGAGAGTAACTCCCAGTTTGCAGAGGTTTGAAGTGCAACTTCACAGCCTGTAAAGTCATCATTATCTACATAAACAGTTAAATTGAGTATATTGTCTTCTGTAAATTCTTGTGTGGTTTGTTTGTCACATTCGCTTAAATCACTTACACCTGACTCATCTTCAAAACTTTCTCGTGTCCAAAATCCAATAAGTTGTTCTTCTACAGTAAGATTATCACTTGGGTTTGAAGCACTATCATCATCGCTTGAACAAGAAGCAAATAAAAGACTCAGAAATATTATAAGAAAATGGTATTTTGTTTTGTAGTTCATAATTTTTTATTTATTCATTTATTTTTTTATAAAATTCCCTTACTACATTACTTTCAGTAGCGTTAAAAATATATAAAATGTTACCATTAGTCTCCTCAAAAAAAGTATCATTTTCATCATTGATATTACCAACACTAGCTACCATATATTCAGTTTCGCCATCAACTGTTAAGGCCAAGTCTCGTAAGGAAGTATCTTCCCAGGTTCCAAAAATATTTTCAATTTCTTCACAAACGCCTTCATCATTAATAGAATAGTTAATTCTTTGAAAAGTACCATCTTCAAAAAACTGAATAGTTGATTGTCGCTCGCAATCAGTTAAAACAAAATTTTCTTGGTCTGAAATCCCTTTTAATTCGAGTTGCCATAAATTAATGATATCCTCTTCAAAAGTATCTATATTTTGGGGGTCTTGGCTTTCACAAGACATTAATAGAATCAGTAACAACAGAAATTTAAGTAAGTTAAATGTTTTCATAATATAAAAAAATTTTAAGACGTGATAAATAAAGATTTGCCACGTCTTTTATTTAATATTTTTAGTTTTTTTCATAGCTAAGTCTACTACCTCTCCACTCTGAACCCCTTCTGGTTAAGCCATCAAAATTAATTTTTATATAATCAAACTCTGATAAACTAGATTTTTCTATACCGTAATCAAAAATATTAAATTCTTGTTGACCTTCAACATCAGAATCTAAAATTTGGGGATTAGTAATTAAATTATTCCATTCATCAACGGATATAGTAACTTTGAAATTTAAGGCTACATCAAAAAATAGATTATCAACTATTTTTTTGGTATCGAGTTGTCTTCTTGTCACATCAACATAACTAACAATCACTTGGTCTTGAGTCGTCATTATAGTTGTAAACTTTGTAGGTTCATATCCAGATATTTGTTGAAAAACATTTTTTGCTTGTTCATATATTTGTTCCCAAAAGAAATCATTAACTTCTTCGGCAGTCGTATCTAAGTCACCAATAAGTGGTAATGTAGGCACGTTATCATTATAAATTTGAATAATAACATCTTCATTAAATGGAGTTATAGGTGCTAAATCTGGTAGTGGTGTTGGTAACGTAACTATGGAACTTGGATCATGATTATAAGCATTATTGCCTACATAATAAATCATGTCATTAGTACCACTGTTAGTAGGGTAACTGAAATTATCAAAAGGAACACCCAAGCTTGGTGGTGTAATTATAAAAGTAGCTTCATTTATCGTTAAAGCGACTTCATCAGTTTTTTTAGCACCCCACCATGATGCCCAAAGAAAAGAGTATGAATCTTGATGCTTAACTTTTACTGTAATACTTTGTAAAATATCACCAGTTATAAATGTACCTAAATCAATATTTTCATATTTGGTTTTGGTTCTTCTATTGCCTCCATCGAAATAATCAAAACATTTTTTAATAGTACCAAAAGGTGTATAGACATCAATAGCATCACAATTTTCAAGTTGTGCAGAATAATCAATAAGCTCTTGTGTAAAGTCTGTTTGTACATTACCTCCTGTTCCAGGTGTATTATGATTATAATTATGAGTATCACATAACATTGGGTTGTTGTTGTCTATAGGAGTGTTTCCCCCATATGGATTATTATCATCTAAAATTGGATCTAAATCGAAATCACAGCCTCCATTTGGTTGTCCGATAGTTAAATTTGGGGTTACGTAGACATCAATACCATCATCTACTGGATTGGTGTTTGGGTTCAGGTCAAATGGATTTGGTGATATTTCATATACAGATTCGTTTTCAAATATCTCATAAAGTCTTTGTTCTTTATTTAAATCAGCTATATATAAACCACTATAGGTGTATGCATATAGTTTATCGTTTATTATAAATTCTCTTTTATAATTTAAAAGAGAAGCAAATTCATCAATTGGCACTAGTTTGTCTGTTAATTCTAAGTTGTCTGTGTCAACTTTCTCTGATGGCGTATAATTTATTCTTTTTTGTAAAGCGTTAAAAATTTTATCTTCATTCCCCGCATTATAATTAGGATATAACGGTATAAACCCATCGTTATAAAAACTTGTAAACAGGTCATTTAATTGTTCAGTAGAAAAATCATTATTTATAAGATACTCTAGAGCTGTAATAAAATCTCTCTTATGATTAAATGCCAATCTACCGTTTACTATTTGTATTTCTACAGGAAAATCTTGTGGGTCATTTTTGTTAAGTAAATCGTTATTATTAGTAGTGTTCGTATTATTCAAAATTTCGCTATTATTCTCACAAGAGAAAGCTATTAGTGTTAAAGTTAAAAGTATAGTTTTTAGTAAAGTTTTCATATTTAAATATTTTGGGGTTAAAAATCATTTTACAATTTCATAAAGATTTTACACCTAATTAAACCAAAATATCCAATAATGAAAATTACAAAGTTGCAGTGTTGCAGTGTTGCAGTGTTGCAGTGTTGCAGTGTTGCAGTGTTGCAGTGTTATATATTAATGTGAACAAAAACATAAAACAAAATTAATAAAAATATTCGATTAATAAAATTATTCGTAACTGATTAGTGTCGAAATAAAGATTATAAATTTTAGATGACATTCATCCGAGAATTTCTTGATTTAGGCTAATAATCACTTTTATCCTTTAATTTATGGGCTTTATAATTTAATTTTTGAGAAAAAAAGACAATTTTAAAACAGAGTTGGCTGAACTATATCATCTAAACTGGCTTGTCTAGGGCC
>CAYMXD010000038.1:0-10401 GCA_964394095.1 uncultured Mesohalobacter sp.
GATTCTAATGATGTTCAAACAATCAAAAATTATTCTGATATAAATTTCAGATCTAAACTCACTTCAAATAAAACTGAAATAATCTGGTTTTTTAAATCATCATAAATATAGATTTAAGCCTATCAAGTTTTTGAAAACGATATAGTTTTAATTTTTGTAAATTTTTCAATTATTCATTTAGTCAACATCATATTTAATTATAATTTGCATTGATTTTCAGATCAAATATTGAAATTTCAACATGAAGAAATTACTAATAATTCTATTTTTCCCTTTACCCCTTTCAGCCCAAATCAATGAAAGTGATACATTAAATATTAAAGCTAATTTATCTCTTACTGGTCTTTATCAGGGTGGTAATGTGGAAACCTTGATTTTTAGAGCAAAATCTGATTTTAGCTTTAAGCCGTTAAAAAAATGGGTGTTCAAAACTCAAAACTCTTATGTGTATCAGGAGTTTGGTAAAGAAAAAGCAGACGAAGACATATTAAGTTTAAACTTTTTATACCTCAATCCGGAAAAACGATTATATCCACTGGCGTTGGGGTTTGTGAGTACAAATTTTAGAAGAAGAATTCAATCCCGTTATATTGCAGGGGCAGGCGTAACTTACAAAATTCTGGATAAAAAGAAACATTGGTTAAAGGCCGCTTTAACCAGTGAATACGAAAACACTAATTTTTTAACTACAGATTTCAATGAATCTGAGTACGACGGTCAAAATTCGATTAATACTTTAAGGGGGACATTCTGGGTTAATGGGAAGTATAAACTCTTTAAAGAAAAAGTCATCCTAAGCCATGAATTCTATATTCAACCGTCTTTAGAGAAAAGTAATAATTTCAGGTGGCGAGCAGATTTGGCCATAGAATTTCCTATTTGGAAATATTTAGATTTTAAAATAAATTATATCCACACTTACGAAAACATTGTTGTGCAGGGCCAAAAGGAAGAAGATAATTTTTTAACTTTTGGGTTTACAATTAAAAGTTATGAGTAGTATCTTAATTGTAGTTATTTGACTAAGGCACTTACTTAATACAAAAAAATATTTTTTAAATAGTACTGATATCAAATAAAGTGCACATCATCAACGTATTAACTTATGTTTTTGAGTATGAATTAGCTTTACCACAGAGAACCACAAAGGTAGGCACAGAGGCCCACAAAGAAGAAATATATTTTTATGTAATTGAATATCAACATATAAGTGTATTAGTTAAACGCCTAAGTCAATTGTAGTTCATTAATTTATATCTTCAACAATCATTTTGGCATGAATTCTGGAATTTTCAATAAACCATTTGTGGGTTTCCATCCCGCCACAAATCACGCCTGCAAGGTAAAGTCCCTTGACGTTGGTTTCCATGGTTTGTTGATTGTATTCCGGAATCTTTTTAGCGTCTTCAGAGAGTTTGATGCCCCATCGTTCTAAAATATCAAAGTTTGGCTTATATCCGGTCAAGGCTAACACAAAATCGTTTTTGATCTCCTGTTTTTTATTGTCTTTATCTTTAAATACGACTGATTCTTGTTTTATTTCCTGAATTTCAGCATTAAAATACGCTTTTATACTGCCTTCCTCTATACGATTTATAACATCCGGTCTCACCCAGTATTTTACGCGTTCGCCAATATCATCGCCCCTCACAATCATGGTAACGCGACTGCCTTTTCTGTATACTTCTAGGGCCGCATCAACAGCCGAATTGCTGGCGCCAACCACTACAACATCCTGATTTACAAAATAATGGGGGTCGTTGTAATATTGATGGACTTTATCTAAATTTTCGCCGGGCACATCTAAAATATTTGGTTTGTCATAAAATCCGGTAGCCAAAACAACATTTTTAGCAGTGTACTTTTGTTTTGAGGTTTTGACTTCAAAGTGTTTGTTCTTGTTTTGAATATTTTCAACGGCTTCAAACAGGTTGATATCTAAAGCATTTGAAGTAGCCACACGTCGGTAATATTCCAAAGCTTCTTGTTTAGTGGGCTTTGGATTTTTACTGATAAACGGAATGCCGTCTATCTCCAATTTTTCAGAGGTTGAAAAAAAGGTCATGTTAGCCGGGTAGTGGTAAAGAGAATTGACCAAAACGCCTTTTTCTATAATTATGTAGCTGAGGTTTTTCTTTTTGGCTTCCAGTCCACAAGCTAAACCGATAGGTCCTGCACCAATGATAAGAATATCGTATGTCATAGTTTTCTATCTATTGTATTCTCCGACTAATTAAACTTTAAACCTGAAATAGTCTGTTGGTTTTGAGAAAGTTTAACAGATTGGTTTTCTACTGGGTGAACAAACTAGTCAGTAAATTTGTAACACTGCATTACTGTATCCTAATTCTCACGAAAACC
The DNA here is from genome assembly GCA_964394095.1 of uncultured Mesohalobacter sp. Classification (GTDB taxonomy): domain Bacteria; phylum Bacteroidota; class Bacteroidia; order Flavobacteriales; family Flavobacteriaceae; genus Psychroflexus. The sequence continues at coordinate 2,362 of CAYMXD010000038.1, forward strand.
TTCCTATCGGCAGATAAGGTGGCGAAGCCGTAAAATTAATTCAGTAAGAGGATTCACGCAGAGACCACGAAGATATATTACGCAAAGGACCGCAAAGTTGTTCTAGAAAAATCATGGCGACCTTGGCGGTAACTTTGCGTTCCTTGCGGTTAAAATTTATTGTTTTATGACCTTATGATGAAAACTGCCTTGATCTGTTTCCAACTTCAAGATATAAATTCCCTTTTGCATATCACTTAAATCCAAGTCTGTTTGGTTTTTAAAAGATTTTAAACGTTTTCCTTTAATATCAAACAAATCAATGGAATTGAGATTTAAATTGTCAGGCAATTCAATATTCAGTTGATCACTTACCGGATTGGGATATATTTTAATTCGACTAAAATCAAAAACATCAACGCTGAGTTCATCGACGACTGTCGTCACAACCGTATTGGTAACAATAGGCAAATTAAAATCAAAATAGATATAGGCTGTATTTTCAAAGGTATCTCCAATTTGAACAGTAGATTTTGGTTTGATTTTATAAGTAATGTAGCCGTTACTGCCTTCAGGGTCGGCGGTTTCAAACGGAAGGTTGATGTTATCAAAGTAATAATTGATCTGCTCGCCATCGACGATTTCTATGCGGTAATCGTGACTGGAAGTGATGGGCTGAAAAGTGGTCCAATCCAGATTATTGTCAATTGTATCGGTTATTTTGACATTTAAGGCATTGGCAGTGCCTAAATTTTGAAAACGAATGCGGTAATCCAAATATTGATCGGTCTCATCAATTTCTATTTCATCACCTTGTACGACCATTTTGTCGTTGGGGTCGAAGGAATTGACGACGGTTTGTTCAACTCTTGCAGTGTTATTTTGTAAATTAATATCGTTATTTTCAGGACCTACTTCACCTGAAAGTATTAAAATATCTCCACTATTTAGTGTTGGTGGTGTAGCATTTAACAGTGTGATTTCAAATATTTCTTGATTAAATGGTGTAAGGCTCGGAATTTGAAACGTAAGTAAATTTGTGGTATTTATATTAGGTGTAAGCGTTGAACTGACAAATGTCTGAAATATATTATCGTAAGTATAGTCCACTTGAATATTATTAATGGCGTAGGTGCCATTATTTGACACTACAACTTGATATTCTGATTCAAAACCCGGAATGGCGTCGTCTAAAGGAAAAATATCAATAGATAAATCCTTAAAAGGCTGGAACATTTGAATACAGAAATTTTCATTATCAATAGATTCATTATCACCCGCAAAAGTGAAGTATTGTACATTTGGAACTGAACTGAAATTACTATTAAGATTTTCTATATTCAAGGCATAAGAGCCTTGTGCCAGACCAATAACGTATCTACCTGAATTGTTAACCGATACAGAAATATCTGTTGTGCCATTATTCACATTCAACATGAAGTTCGATAATTGTATATCATCAGAATCGCAATTGTTGTTATCGTAATCGAAGAACACATCTCCAGACACATAATTAAAATTACAATCATCGGCAAGACCATTATCAGAAAAGGTCCAACCTCTGTTGATGAGCTGTTGTCTGGTTACTTCATCACAATATTTTAATTCATGAGCATTTAGCGTAACATCTAAAATTCCTAATTGAGCAAATCTGTCCAAAAGTTTATCATAGTTTGTGGCATCCATTCCTGTATATGATATAAAACTATTTGTATTTATAGAATTAAAATCCCAAGAGGACAAATCTTGATTAAATGATGACGCAAAAGTGAACATTCCCGAAAGGTTAATTACATTGGATATGTCCCAATTGTCTAAAGGTTGATTAAACGAAGGTGCAGCGTAAAACATAACTGATATTTGTTGAACATTAGAAACATCCCAATTGTTTAAAGGCTGATTAAATGAATCTGCCCTCATAAACATTCTGCTCATGTCAGTTACGCTTGTAATATTCCAATTTCCAATAGGTTGATTAAAGCTATTAGCATCATAAAACATCTCCCTCATAGTTGTGACATTAGAAACGTCCCAATTGTTAAGAGGCTGATCGAAATTTATTGCACCATCGAACATTTCTCTCATAGTAATTACATTAGTGACATTCCAATTGTTTAGGGGTCCGTTAAAAGCTATGGCATCTTTAAACATTCCTCTCATGTTTATGACGTTGGATACATCCCAGTTATTTAAGTCCTGATTAAAAAAATAGGTTTTGTAAAACATATCTTCCATTTCGACAACACTAGACACATCCCAATTATTTAGAGGTTGATTAAAATCTATATTAAAATAGAACATTTCACTCATGTTTATGACGTCGGAAACATCCCAATTATTTAAAGGCTGGTTAAAATTGTGCGCATTTTTAAACATTGCAGACATGTTTGTAATGGTTGACGTATCCCAGTGATTGATATCTTGATTAAAATTGGTAGCACCTTCGAACATTCTACTAAAATCAGTTACTTCAGATAAGTCGGGAGCATCTGTGGCATTTACAACTAGATTTTCACATTCGTAAAACGAGCCCTCCATACTTTGCCATTGGATATCGCCCCATTGCTCTACAGAAAGTAATTTATCATTATTAGTGCCGATATTATTTGTTTTCTGTGCATAAAAATGTGGATAATTCCCAGATATACTTACAGTATAAATACCCGGATTTGTATAAATGTAAATGACATCATTCGTTTGGTTATAAAGAATGTTCCCATCACCAAAATCAATAGAATAGTTATAATTGTAATAGTTTGTATTCGCAGGAATTTTTATGCTAAGATCGGTTCCTCCAACCTCCCAAGTTGTGATAAATGGCTGTTGAGCTACAGCTATAAAAAACGTAAAAAAGCTAAAGAGTAGAAGTAGAGGTTTTTTCATAATGAAAAATTTTTCTAAAAATAACTCATATAATTGAAATATATGTTAAATAGATATTGCATTTTATTCATTGCACTCATAAGTTCAAACCTAAAAGGTATTTGAAACCTTACAGGTCTTCCTCCAATGGGGAACAGGCTGAGACCTATTAGGTTTTAACAGACTGCAAATCAATTATTCGAATTCAGATACTTTCTTAAGTGTTCTCAATAAAAATTTGTCTCATTGAGGTTTTATGCATTATAGAAACCTTATCATTGTTTTATGATGAGAATAATATGTAAATTTGTGTATGCTAATTCAACAAGACATATTAAACTTTCTGAAATCAAAAAAAGATGAAATTTTAAATGAATACCATTTAGATAAAATCGGTCTTTTTGGTTCATTTTCTACAAATCAATACACTATTGAAAGTGATATAGATTTGATTGTTGAGTTTAAGCCCAATACTGAAAATATTTCAGAAAAGAAATCTCAGTTAAAACAACTACTTTCGGATAAATTTCAAAGAGATGTAGATATTTGTCGGGAAAAATATATCAAGCCATATTTCAAGTCTCAAATATTAAAGTCTGCAATATATGTCTGATAAAGATTTGGGTAATTTAAGCGCCATAGTAGATAGTTGTCATAAAATTGAAAGGTTTACATCTGATTTACATAACGCAGATGAGTTTTATGAAGACGAAAAAACTTTTGATGCAGTCTTAATTAATTTCGTGATTATTGGTGAAAGCGTTGCTAGACTTTCAAAAGAATTTAAAGAAAACGAAACCAAAATCCCATGGTTAAAGATTAAGGACTTTAGAAATATTGTAGTTCACGATTATTTTGGTGTTGATGCAGAGGAAGTTTGGCAAATCGTTCAAGATAAAATCCCCATTTTAAAATTAGATATTCAGAAAATTATTGAAAGTTAGATTCTTTTTTGATGCAAATCAACTTACCAACAAAAATGGACGTTAAGTTATTTCGTTTTGTTTAACACTGAAGAGCAATGTTAGCAAAGTAAAAATATTAATAACCTCAACGTTCCTTGCAGTTAAGCAAATAGAGTAATATTTGCTAAAACTTTAAAGCTTTCAAATTGCTAATGGTTTCCAGAGGCTTTTTAGACTTAAACACATAGCTTCCAGCAACCAAAACATCAGCGCCAGTTTGCACAAGTTTTTTAGCGTTTTTACCTGTCACCCCACCATCGATTTCAATTAAAGTCTGAGCGTTTTTCTTTAGGATTAATTCTTTCAGCTCAGCGACTTTTTCATAGGTGTTTTCAATAAAACTTTGTCCACCAAAGCCAGGGTTTACACTCATCAGACAAACCAAATCTATATCCTGAATCACATCTTTCAACAAGCTTACCGGCGTATGTGGATTAAGGGCGACACCTGCCTGCATATTATGAGCTTTGATGGCCTGAAGTGTTCTGTGCAGATGTATACAGGCTTCGTAATGAACTGTCAGCATATTACTGCCTAAATCGGCGAAGGTTTTGATGTAACGGTCAGGGTCGACTATCATCAAATGCACATCGATGAATTTTTTGGCGTGTTGACTAATGGCTTTCAACACCGGCATACCAAACGAAATATTGGGTACAAACACACCATCCATGATGTCGATGTGAAACCAGTCGGCTTCACTTTGGTTGACCATTTCTATTTCGCTTTGCAAATTGGCAAAATCTGAGGCTAATACGGATGGGGCTATTTTTGTTTTCATTGGTAATTCAATTTATTGTTTCACGAAAAGGCGCAGAGGTGCTAAGATTTAAATTTTTAGTTTTTATTTCTAACAGGTTATTTTAAGACTTGGCATCTTCAAATTTTCACACGGTTACATTGCTATCCCGTATCATTTCAGTTTCAAGATTTCCAGCATTAATAACCGTTACATCACTATATATTTATATTTTTATATTGATTTTTCGCGTCTTGGCGTCTTTGCGAGATTTCTATTCACCACAGAGACACAAAGGAACACAGAGGTTATTTTTATTTTCAAATTGTCAAATCAACTTATTGCTATATTACTGACTACTAACTACTAACTACTAATTACTAATTACTAATAGCTACTTGCTCAAATACATTTTTCGTCGGGCGTACAATTCGTAAAATTCATCATCCCTAAGACTGTCTATAAACAAAATGCTTTCACCGGTACTTTTCATTTCAGGGCCCAGCTGTTTGCTTACATTCGGGAATTTGTTGAATGAAAATACAGGTTGTTTGATGGCATAGCCTTCAAGTTGAGGGTTGAAATCAAAATCTTTTATCTTTTTATGACCTAACATTAATTTAGTCGCAAAATTCACATAAGGTTCGCCGTAAGCTTTGGCAATAAAGGGGACGGTACGTGAAGCTCTCGGATTGGCCTCTATGATGTACACTTTGTCATCTTTTATAGCAAACTGTATATTGATTAGTCCAACAGTTTCAAGCGCCAGTGCAATTTTTTTAGTATGGTCTTTGATTTGTTGAAGAACTAAATCTCCCAAAGTGAATGGGGGAAGAAGCGCGTTGGAGTCGCCGGAATGAATGCCACAGGGCTCAATGTGTTCCATAATACCGATGATATAGACTTCTTCGCCATCACAAATGGCGTCGGCCTCGGCTTCTATGGCACCATCTAGATAGTGGTCGAGCAGGAGCTTGTTATTAGGGATTTTACGTAATAAATCTACTACATGGGCCTCCAAATCCTCCTGATTGATAACAATTTTCATGCCTTGTCCGCCAAGTACATAAGATGGTCTTACCAGAATGGGAAAATTTAATTCTTCAGCTAGAACAGCGGCTTCTTCGGCATTGGTGGCGACGCCAAATTCAGGGTAAGGAATGTTGTTGTCTTTTAATAACTTAGAAAAACTCCCGCGATCTTCGGCTAAGTCTAAAGCTTGATAGCTGGTGCCTAAAATCTTAATCCCATAACGGTCCAGTTTTTCAGCCAGTTTTAAAGCGGTCTGCCCACCAAGCTGAACAATCACACCTTCAGGTTTTTCATGCTGAATAATATCGTAGATGTGTTCCCAAAACACAGGTTCAAAGTAAAGCTTATCAGCGGTATCAAAATCGGTGGATACCGTTTCCGGGTTACAATTGATCATAATGGTTTCGTAGCCGCATTCCGCAGCTGCCATGACGCCATGTACGCAGCAGTAGTCAAATTCAATACCTTGTCCGATACGGTTGGGACCGGAGCCCAACACAACGATTTTTTTTCTGTCGCTTACCTCACTTTCGTTTTCTACAAAGCTGTTGCCGTCTTTGTCTATGACTTCGGCTTCAAACGTTGAGTAATAGTAAGGGGTTTGTGCCTCGTGTTCTGCAGCACAGGTATCTACCAGTTTGTAAACTCGATTAATATTGAGTTCTCGACGCTTATTGTAAACTTGACTTTCCAGACATCTTAGCATGTGCGCAATTTGTCGGTCGGCAAAGCCTTTTTGTTTAGCTTCTAAAAGCAATTCTTTGCTTAAGCTGTCTATGTTAAATTTAGAAATCTCCAATTCAAGATGGTGCAGTTCTTCGTATTGCTTCAGGAACCACATGTCAATTTTTGTGATGTCATGGATTCGTTTAAGCGGAATACCGGCTTGTATGGCATCATAAATCACAAACACTCTGTCCCAACTGGCATAGGTCAGTTTTTCAATGATGGTGTCGTACTTGGTGTAGCCTTTGCCGTCTGCGCCGAGTCCGTTCCGTTTAATTTCAAGAGATTGTGTGGCCTTATGTAAAGCTTCCTGAAAGGATCGGCCTATGCCCATGACCTCACCAACGGCTTTCATCTGAAGCCCTAAAGTACGGTCAGACCCTTCAAATTTATCAAAATTCCAGCGCGGAATTTTTACTATAACGTAATCTAATGTCGGTTCAAAATAAGCTGAGGTGGTTTTGGTAATTTGATTTTCTAGTTCATCTAAATGATAACCAACAGCGAGCTTAGAGGCGACTTTAGCAATGGGGTACCCGGTGGCTTTTGATGCTAATGCTGAGGAGCGCGAAACCCTGGGGTTGATTTCAACGGCTACAATATCTTCTTTTTCATCCGGGCTTACAGCAAATTGAACATTACAACCGCCTGAGAAATTCCCGATACTGCGCATCATTTTTATGGCTAAATCCCTCATACGTTGAAAAGTGGTATCACTTAAGGTCATCGCCGGCGCTACGGTAATGGAGTCTCCGGTATGGATGCCCATCGGGTCCATATTCTCTATGCTACAGATAATGGCGACATTATCGTTTCGATCTCTTAGTAGCTCTAATTCGTATTCTTTCCAGCCAATTAAGGCTTTGTCGATAATGACTTCGTGAATCGGTGAAGCTTCCAAACCTCTGGTGAGCAATTCTTCAAAGTCTTTTTCTTCATAAACCACAGAAGCCCCAAGACCGCCTAAGGTAAAAGAGGCCCGAATTACTAAAGGAAATCCAAATTCCTGGGCTACTTCCTTACCTTTTAAGAAAGACGTCACAGTTTTTGAAGGTGCCACACCAACATTGATGTCTTCCATCAGTTTTCTGAATTTTTCTCGATCTTCAGTAATGTTGATGGCATTGATGTCTACACCGATAATTTTAACTCCAAAATCTTCCCAAATGCCTTTATCATCGGCTTCAATACAGAGATTCAGTGCGGTCTGCCCACCCATTGTAGGAAGAACGGCATCAATCTGGGGATGCTCTTTTAAAATGTGGATAATCGATTTTGTTGTAAGTGGTTTCAAGTAAATATGATCGGCCATGCTGGGATCGGTCATGATTGTGGCCGGATTAGAATTGATGAGTACAGTTTCGATTCCTTCTTCTTTTAAAGAACGTAAAGCTTGTGACCCCGAATAATCGAATTCACATGCCTGACCGATAATAATTGGCCCTGAGCCAATGATGAGGATGCTTTTTATGTCTTGATGCTTTGGCATTGGTAAAATATTTGCGGTTTAAATTTAGATAAAAAAAAAGTGCTACGGTTAAGTAACACTTTCAAATTTATAATGGAAAAATAATCATATTATCTTTTTCTCAAACTCATTTCTGATGAAACACTAAGCTTTTTTCTGCCTTTGGCTCTTCTGCGTTTTAATATTTTTCTGCCATTAGCAGAAGCCATACGCTCTCTAAAACCGTGCTTATTCTTTCTCTTTCGTTTTGAAGGTTGAAATGTTCTTTT
>CAYMXD010000039.1:0-10358 GCA_964394095.1 uncultured Mesohalobacter sp.
GAAGAAATAGAAACAAAATGACGCACGCAACATACATTACCCAAATCCAACTAAAGGGATAATAAAACATCCCAAACTCCGGCAAATCAAAATATACCATATCCGATTCAGCTTCAAGTTTATCATCAAGAGACATCTTACTGAAATACTGTAAAAGATGAAAGGCATAATCCCCTTGATGGGTAAGCGATTTTTTATCAAGGCGTTGCGGGCTGTCTAAGGCTGTATGATAATCATAATGATCGTCTATAAACGCAAAGAAAAAACTGGGTATATCTGCATTTTCACGAAAGACAGTAGAGTCTGTATCATTTGGTAAAAGTTTATAGACGCTGTACATCAAAGACGTTCCAAGCGGGTTTTGAACCTTGCTTTCTGCAAAGGCTTTAATCAGCTTGGCATTACCATGGTTTGTCTCTACAATCATATTGCTTGGGCCACCACTCCCTCGAGATTCAAAATTTAGGACTAATCCTACATTTTGGGCCCATTCATGATGGTCTACAAACAATTTGGCCCCTATTAAACCTAGTTCTTCTGCATCACTAAAGCATATAATAATATCATTTTCAGGTTGATTACCTTTTACCAAATACGCTCTTAGCGCCTCTAAAATTGCCCCTACACCACTGGCAGCATCGCTTGCGCCTCTGGAAGAGTGCGGCGCCGAATCATAGTGAGATAATAATAAAAGGGATTTTGCATCAGGATTTTTGCCCGCTATTTTGGTAATAATGTTTTGCGGTACAGTTAACTCCCCATAAGGCGTAAGGGTGTAGTCCTGTTGAGTATGTACTTTAAGGCCTAAACCTTCTAGTTGCTCTATAATATAATTTCTAACTTTACTGTGCGCAGTAGTTCCAACATAATGTGGTTTTTGAGCAATTTCTTTGACATGTTCAAAAGCTCTATCGGTTGAAAACTCGGTGTCTTTTGCATTGTAATCTGTATTATATTGAGGCGATACATCGTAAAAAACGTACCAAATACTTAATATAAATATAACTAGGGCTAAGATTGAATAAAGCTTATCTCTAATCATTACTGTCCCGTTTTACGATGGCAAAATATTTATCGCCTAATGGTAAATAGCCTTGATCATAAACAAAATAATACACTTTACCAGACTTTGTTTTATATATACTCGTAAAATAATTGAAGTTAAATCCTTTTCTCAACAAATTATCTTTAGTGGTTTTAGTCTTTTGATTTGGGTTTATTTTTTCTAATATTCTATAATTTTTGCGGAGCAAATTATTGGTATTTCTAATAATATTTTTACTGGCACGATTCTTTTTATTGTTATAAGCATTACGACAATAATCATTACAGAATTTTTTGTCAATTCTGCCCATAAGTTTAGTTCCGCATTCTAAACATAGTTTTTCCATAAGACTGTCAATTGAGATTTGACTCTATTCAATTGAATCAAAAAAATTATTCATAAAAACCCAAATGTAAATTTAACAAAAAAACCCCAACTATTATGTTGGGGCATGTAATTAAGTATTAAATGGTTATTCTACAATAATAAATTTAGAACGTCTATTCTCTTCATGTTGCTCTTCTGTGCAGCCATTAGCACAATCGTTTATAGGATTAGACTCGCCCATGCCTTCTGCCGATATCCTAGACGCATCAATGCCCTTATCAACTAAATACTGCTTAGTACTTTTTGCTCTAGCTTCAGAGAGTGTTTTGTTATAAGATTCCGGTCCTCTTCTATCGGTATAGCTTTCAATTTTGATTTCGAGGTCTGGATATTTACTTAGCGTTTCAGCTATTTTATCTAGTTCAAAAGCGGCATCTGCTCTTATATCAGATTTATCAAACTCGAAGAACACGTTGGGTAATGTAACTTCACGATCAACAATAAGTTTTTCAACAGGCTTTAATTTCAGTTCAACCTCCATACTCTTTCCTTTGGCCATGACGGTTTCTGCATCACTTTCAAAATCAACAAGATTACCTTGAATATCGTATTCTATATTACTGACCACAATTTGCTGACTCAAACCCTTGTCATCTGTTTTTAGTGTCGCTATTTGATTGTCTTCATCGTCATAGATTATCACATCAGCATTTGTAAGAGGCTCATTGGTATCCATGTTTAAGACTTTAACCATAAGTATTGTTTCATCAAGCGGTTTAAGAAGCGTTGCCTGATAAATATTATCGTCTAAAGGATTGTCCCCACGGTTACTCGATACATAACCTCTGTCTACCTCATTAAAGTAAGTAAAGGCAAAATCATCTTTAGAGCTGTTGATAGGTGCGCCAAGATTCTTGGGAGTTTCCATCATTCCTGAATTGTTGCTGGAATAATAAACGTCTAAACCTCCAAGACCTAAATGCCCGTTTGAAGAGAAAAATAGATTTCCATCTGCATCTACAAAAGGGAAGCCTTCACGGCCTGGTGTATTGATTTTTGATCCTAAATTTTTTGGTTCACCGAAAGATCCATCATCATTAATACTCACCATATACAGGTCTGATGCGCCATATCCACCTTCCATATCACTGGAAAAATACAGGGTAGAATTATCTGGGCTTAAAGCCGGATGGCTTACCTCATATTCTGCGCTTGTAAATGGTAATGCTTTTATATCTTGCCATTCACCATTAACTAATTTGGCCTGATAAATTTTTAATTTACTTCTTCCCTCTTCGCTTGTTTCATAGTCTCCGTCCAGATAATTGTTTCTTGAGAAGTAAAGGGTTTGTCCATCATTAGTAATAGCTATTGTACCTTCATTGAATTTAGAGTTTACGTCACCTTCTACGAGTTCTTCATTTTTAAAAGTTCCGGCTACATTTTCAGCTCTATAAATATCTGTTGTTGGCTGTTCATTCCATCCATAGGTTCTTCGGCTTTGGTTACGAGAACTTGTAAAGTATAGATAGGTGTCGTTTTCGTATCCACCAAAATCTGAATATTCTGAGTTTAGCTCCATGGCTTCAACGTCATAGTTTGGTTCCATATTCATAAGGTCATCTGCAAAATCTGGATTGCTCAGGAATGCTTGTGCTCTAGAATCGTTTGGGGCATAATTGGCAAAATCTTGATATGCTTGTTTAGCAGCATCGTAGTCTTCATTAGACATTAATATTTGAGCATAATTAAAGTAGTCTTCTTTAGAAGCCTCATCATCTACCATCTCAAGATATTGCTTGTAATATGATGCAGATTCTTGAGTATTTGATATGTTATAATTTGCTATGGCTAATTGTCTAAAGACATAGGCATTTGCTTTACCTTTTGAAATTAACTTTTCATAATCTTTTATAGCATCTACAAATTCTAATCTGTTAAAATGTTTATCTGCCCTTTTAGTGTCATTGTTCTGTGCCTTCATGCTTTGAAATGAAATGGCCAAAATGAATATTAGTTGAATTATATTTTTCATGATATTATACTAGTTTTTATATTTAGAAATAACGTGGTGATGAGAATGTTTTCTTGTTAAAGAATATATCAAATATGATAAAAGCTTCATAAGAATCGGTATCCAGAGCACTGGAAACACTATCGTAAGCAAATCCTACCTGTAACCAGTCTGCAGGTCTAAAGCCTACCAAGCCGCTAAAGGAGTCTCCTGTTCTATAGGAAGCTCCAATTTCAAATTTCTCATAAAATAAAAAGTTTGTATTGATATCAAATGTTGCTTCGGTATTAAAATCTGTTTTTACCATTGTTGATGGTTTGAACTTGATATTTTCTGTTAAATCAAACACATAGCCTGCAGTAGCAAACAAATGCTGCGTTTCAGACCCAAAAGACCTGTCGTCTACATCGAGGTGATCTGAATTCAAAAAGTTAGGCATCGACACACCGATATAATACTTGTCTGAATAGAAAAAGAATCCTGCGCCAATATTTGCAAAAGTTTCATTAATATTAGAACTAAAAGCTATATCATCGTTGTCCTGCAGGGTTAAATCTATAAGGCCAACATCAAAAAATGTTGCACCGGCCTTTATACCAAAGGCAAGTTTGTGCTTGGGTCCAAAATCTATGGTATAAGAAATATCTGCGTAAAGGTTATTTTCCTCTACAGGGCCTATTTGGTCCGATATTGCACTAAGACCTATTCCTAAACCATTTTCTAAAGGCGTATGAGCTGCAAAAGTAAAGGTCTGTGGCCCGCCATTTATATCTGTGTACTGATCTCTATAAAGTAAACCTACCGATAAACTTTCTTTAGACCCTGCATAAGCAGGATTTACCACGTTCATATTATACATGTACTGTGTGTATTGTGGATCTTGTTGAGCTATTGCGTCTGGAATGACTAGTATTCCTATTAAACTCGCTATGATTAATATTTTTCTCATAATTTATACATTAAATTTTTTTGGTTGATTATTGTTCTGCATTGACATAAACCCATCCTTTGATGACTCTGTCGTAACGTTCGTCTGAATTTTCTAAATTGAGGACGTAAAAATAAGTCCCTGTAGAAAGCTCATCTCCATTTTCATCCTGACCGCAGAAGCTGTCTACATAATTTGTTTCGTCAAAAACTTTTCTTCCGTATCTGTTAAATACTTGAAACCTTTCTATGCCTAACTGATCATTTAACCATGCCAAGTCCATACAATCATTTTTTCCATCGGCATTTACGTTAGGGGAAATCCCTTGAGTTATTACACAATTATCGACATTATAGCCGGAAACACTTGCCGTAGCAGTGCTTATACAACCTTGATTATTAACCGTAAGGACATAATCGCCTTCTTGAGTAGCATCAACAGTTGGACTGTTATCTCCTATGGGTTGGCCATCTAGTGTCCACGAATACACGAGGTCTGGATTGGTTATGGATAATCCTGGTTCCAAAACAACTTCATCTTCAGGACATTTCACGATGTCTTCTAAAATGATATCTACAGTTTCAACAATGCTCACACTTATACTGGCAGTTTGAATACAACCATTCACGTCAACTTCAACAGAATATGTTCCAGAATTGGAAACCGTAAGGGTTTCTTCGGTAGAACCATCGCTCCAAGTAAATAACGTCTGGTTTTGCTGAGCTGATGATAGGTTTGTGATTGATGGGGTAAGCGTTATGTTTTCCGGACCTCCATCTCCTGTACATAGGTTTTGGTCTTCTCCTAAATCTACACTAAAGTCTACAAGCTCAACCTCAATTTGAGCTGTTGAAGTACAACCATTGTTATCTACTGTAACTTCATATACGCCTCCTTCTGTAATATCTAAAGTTGGTTCAGCAGCACTAGAAACCTCAACTCCGTCTTTAGTCCAGCTATAAGTGGGCTCAAGAAGATCATTCAAGTTCATTGGTGTTGCATCTAGAGTGTTTGTATCCCCTTGACAAATAACACTTGCACCTGCGATATCTACCATTGGATTATTAAAGAAAGAAAACGTTTCTGTGACGGATTCTTCACAACCATTGAAAGATGTGGTTAAAGTCACTTCTTGTCCTTGTGTAATATCAAGACTTGGCGTTGTAAAAACACCATCAGCTGTTGTCCATTCGTAAGTAACAGCATTGTCAATCTCGTCTTGAGTTAATCCTGTAAAAGCAGGAGTAAGTGTCACAGCTTCACCTTGACCTATACAAGGGTCTGGTACTGCAGGTAAACTTACTTGGTAATCTATAAGTTCTACTTCAAATTCAGCGCTTTGCGTCTCACACCCATTATTATCAACTACAACTTCATAAACGCCACCATTTGTAATATCTAGAGTAGCTCCTGTTTCACCAGTAAGTTCTGTACTATCTAAAAACCATGTATAGTTTGCGCCTGTAAGATCTGAAAGGTTTGCAGGTGTACCATCGAGAGTAAGCGTATCACCCTGACAAATGCTTGTAGGTCCGGAGATGGATACAACAGGATTATTAAAGAATGTAAACGTTTCTGTGACGGATTCTTCACAACCATTGAAAGATGTGGTTAAAGTCACTTCTTGTCCTTGTGTAATATCAAGACTTGGCGTTGTAAAAACACCATCAGCTGTTGTCCATTCGTAAGTAACAGCATTGTCAATCTCGTCTTGAGTTAATCCTGTAAAAGCAGGAGTAAGTGTCACAGCTTCACCTTGACCTATACAAGGGTCTGGTACTGCAGGTAAACTTACTTGATAGTCGATAAGATTAACAGTAAAACTGTTTGTAGCGTCATCACAAGCATTGGCATCTACGACTAAGTCATATTGTCCGCCCTCTGTAACTGTAAGTGTAGGGTTGGTTTCGCCCGGAAGCTCAACACCATCCTGAGACCATTGGTAACTTAAACTTGTGTAAACAGAGGCGTTTGAAGGTGTACCATCCAAGACGACAGATTCCTCTGCACATAAATCGATGGGATCTGTAGGGTCGAAAGCAGGTTCCGGAAAAAATTCTACGGTAACTTGGTTTGAAACGCCAAAACATGCTGTTCCTCCAGAGCCAACCTGTATACCGACTTCGTAAACACCTGATTCTGTAACCTCTAATGTTTGGCCATTTTCATTTGGGATGATGTCACCATCTTGTGCCCAAAAGTACTGAATATTAGCTGCTGAGAATCCAGCGTCTAATGTCACTGTATCGCCTTCACAGACAGCATTACCATTTGAAATCGTAATATCCGGTCCTAAATCTATTCCACCCAAATCAAAAGATTCAGACTCGATGAATACAGCTGAATTTAAAATGGTATCACCTCTATCGGCAATAACAAGTTTTATATTATAAGTTTGTCCGGGTATTACATCTGCTGTAGCAGTAAGTGGTACGGTTTGTCCTCCATACATTGTAGAACCATTGTCTGCATTTGCATCATCAAATAATTGCGGTACTGCAAACTCTCCTAAAGACCCGGGTGGGCAATTAGGGTTTAAGTGAATGTTTACTGGGCTAACAGGTATTGTTGTTCCTGGTATCACTGCAATGTTCTGTCCTCCTAAATCTAATGTTACATCTGGGGTGTTAGGATTGGCATCGTGATTGTAATCATTAACATCAGAAATACCAGGCCCGCTGATAATAAATGCAAAAGTATCTGCAAAACTACAAACAAAATTAGGGTATTCATCTGAAGCAAACATATAGTTAAAGCTGATTTCATCTACAAATGGAATAAAATCAAACTCAATAGTTGTTGCATTATTGGTATTGTTGGGTTCCTGAATAAGTGCATCTAAGTCTGTATCTCCAAGCCAGGGTGGATTTCCTCCGTTTTGATTTGGTGCTCCGGTTGGGATCATATCTATACCATTGGTCGCTAAGATAATTCCACCGTCGAAAGGAAAAGCCTGAGGAGCGGTTGTAGAATCAAAAGCGCCATAACTATCGAATCCCAAACCAGCCACATCACTACTCATCGGGGAAACCACATTACTCACTTCTGCACATTCTCCAAGGATTAGCACATCATCTACAAGCTGCTGCACTGTAAGTGTGTTGTCTACTGTAATCTGGCTTTGGGCTGAAAAAATACCCAAACCAAATAATAATAAAAGTAATATTCTTTTCATAATATTTAGAATTTAGTGTTTATTGATTTTAATTATTGTTCTCTATTTATATATATCCAAGCTTTATGAACTTGTCCGTAAATGTCGTCCTCATTTTCAAATTTAATCACGTAAAAATAGGTTCCTGTTTCCAGCATGTTTCCATTATCAGATTGGCCTATAAATTCGTCCCTGTAATTGGCTTTTTCATAGACTTTTTGGCCGTATCTGTTAAATATCTCTAATGATACTATTCCGGACCTGTCGTCTAGAAACCTTAAGTCTAAATTATCATTTTCTCCAGGCGTAGTATCTGGTGAAAGCCCTTGACTTATAACACAATTATCCACATCATACAAACTAAAGGATAATTGGTCAGACACAAAACATTCAGAGCCTATGCTCACTTCTACCCTTACAGCTTGATCAGTTTCAGAACTTGTTATCTCATAATTCGTCAATGTAGGAGAATTATCGCCTTCGGGTTCATCGTTAACAAACCATTGAAAATCTGCCTCAATAAGATCTGCATTTTGAAGACTAGCGTTAAAGGTTACCGTTTCATTTATACAGAATAAATTATCTATATCATCTGATGTGATGTTTACACTTATATCATCTCTTAAACCTAAAGTAATATCATCTGTTGTACTACAATCGGGATCGTCAAAAAATACATTAACCTGATAGGTTCCAAATCCAAAATCATCGGGATTAATAGTAGCCGAATTCTGATTTAAATCTGCCCCGTCTAGTGTCCAAACATAAGTTATATTTTCTTCATTGAAATTAGATGGCGTAGCATCTAGTGTAAATTCTGTTAAATCACAGGTTTGAGAATCCGGTCCTAAGGCAATAATAGGAGATTCGTTAAAAATATATTCTACCGAAGCAGTCACCGGGCAGTTATCAATAGTTACAGTAACTTCATAAGTACCAGTTTCACTAACACTTATAGATTGTGAGCTTTCACCGGTATTCCATAAATATGTAGCATTAGACTGGTCTTCTAGATCAATTGAAGCCGTTATAGTTTGCGGTTCAGCATCGCATAATTGTTGGTTACCACCTAAATCTACACTAAAATCTGTAACATTAACAAATACAGAAGCTGTTGTTGAGCATTCAAAATCAATTCCATCTGGAGTTGAAGTTGTCGTGGTCACTTCAACAGAATAATTCCCTTGAGTATCAACATTTAAAGTCGGGTTTGTTTGTCCATTCAGAACTCCATTGTCATCAGACCACTGGTAAGAAACACTAGTAAAAGCAGAAGCATTGGCTATACTAGCATCTAAGGTGGTAATTTCATCTGCACATAGATTAAGATCGGCTCCTAAATCGAATTGTGGTTCTTCTGCAAAAGTATAAGAAACACTCTCTGTTACCGGACAACCATCTATGCTTACAGTCACTTCGTAAGTTCCACTGGTGTCTACTTGTATAGAAGGTGTATTTTCACCATTGCTCCACTGGTATGTTGCATTGGTTACATCTGCCCCATTTACTATAGCTGTAATCGTTTCCGGTTGGGTAGAACAAAAATTAAGATTATCACCTAAGTCTACAGAAAAATCAGATAATGAGACTTGTACATCATATTGATTTGTACAAAGCAAGTCGTTTCCATCTGTATCGGCGTTCATATTGGTTGTGGTAATAATAACACTATAATTACCAGGTTGCGTAGCCTCATGAGTGTCGCCTGTGGCTCCTGAAATAGAGTTGCCTTCAAACAACCATTCGTGTGTAATAAGGTCATATTCAGAATCATTTAGCACAGATGCATCAAGAGTGACTTGCGTACTGCCACATAATGAAATTTCTTGGGGCAAATCGTGCTCAGGCTCCGGTGTTAAAGTAACATCAAACTCTTCGGTGTTCACTTCTGAGCCGTTTAGAGTTAATACTTGATATAAACCTGAATCAGAAACCGTTGTGGATACTTGGTCTTCTCCTAAGATTGGATCAAAATCTTGTAAGGTTTCATCATATACCAGCCATTGGTATTGATCTGCTGTCGTATCTGTTGCAGTAAGGGTGATATCGTCACCTTCGCAGCCTACAACTTGATTTTGTAGTACAATATCACAATCTGTAGAACCACTGCCGGGAACTCCGGAATTGGTTTGACCCAAACTAATAAATCCTGGTGAACCGTTGAAATTCGTAATTAAAACAATATAAATTTCACCACTTTGGGCATTGGTAATACTGAAATTTTCTACAGGCGCAGCAGAATAGCTACAACCTACTTGTGTGTTTTGAGATAAATCGTTACAGGCGTCTTGGGTATTGGCAAACGGACCCCAGGCAATAAAATCGACATCTAAGGGTTGTCCAACAGGGTTGCCGTTTGCATCGAACTGCGTGTTTTGAACAATTTCAAAGTCAAGATCGCCGGCATCTTCAATTTGTAAAAAGAACCAAGTTGGGTTTGGCTGGGTAAATAAACAATCATAATCTATGCCTTCAGGTGCCGGTGAGCCGTCTGATACATTTTCAAATATTAAGGCTTCACCTGCATCAGGAGCACAGAAAGGATCTGCCCCAAAACATCCACAGCTTATTAGAGTCTGGCCGGGACTAGTTAAGGTGCAATTAGGATCATCTGCATTTTCAACTGTAAATACAACATCTGTACCTAATGGATAGGGACCAAAGGTAAGTGTTGCAGGACCTGTTACATTTTGTAAAGGATCCCCTTGGTTGTTGGTGATATCTAGTGATGTTGCTGAACCAATATCGATAACATCTACCTCAACACTAAATTCCTCATTGTCGTTTTCACAGTCCCCAACAACAAAATATTCAACTTCAGGATTAATACAAGTCGCACAGGAAACCGTTAAGTCTATAGGATTAATATTCCCCGAGCCCTGACAATCTA
>CAYMXD010000040.1:0-10269 GCA_964394095.1 uncultured Mesohalobacter sp.
GGTGGAGGAGTGAATTCTGGTAATTCTACCAAAGGTCCACCTGTTGGAAGGGCTGCCCATAACCCAAATGCCGCTCCACTTTGGTTAGCAGAAGGATCTAAGAATCCACTTGCTAAAACTGTAATCGCTAAATCACTCGTGCCAAGTGTTGCCAAATTAGCTTCATAAGACGCTACAACTGCAGAGTTATCACCGAGTTCAACACTCAATTGATAATCTTGTGTGGCTAAGTCTAAATAACCTTGGAATTCTGGATAAGATATATCATCTACAACAATTCCGGCAGGCACACTGATCTCCCTTACATCTACAGTAGGGGCGTCAGGTGAACCATGATTAACTAAAACACTGGTTTCACCGGCATTTGTAGAAGATTGCTGCGCACCTGCAAATACATCAAGACCGAAGTCTATAGTATTGACTGATGCATCAAATTGTGTTGGGTCTATCACACCATTGGCTACTACAATATAAGTTTCATCTGCTGTTAATGTCGTATTTAAATTGTAAATACTTTCAGAAACATCTGCACTTGTTGAAGGTGCTACATCTATATCTATTGGCGTTTCAGCTGGAACTTCTACAAAAGCAGTAGCGTTTCTAAATTCAAAATCGTCTAGCAATAAAGCACCATCAAGATACACATCTACAAATTCTGCAGAAGGATCTGCTGAATTATGAATAACTTGAACAGTGGCAGTTGGTGGTTCTTGTATAGTGAAATTATCTATACCTGCGTACCATCCCCAAAAATCAGAAGGCCCATCATCATAAACGAAACGTACTTGAAAATCAGTATTCGTATAAGTTGAGATATCGATGGTAGCAACTTGAGAACCACTACCACTCCATAGCCCATCATTGTTGGTGTGGGTTAGTACATTTTGCCAAGCAGCACCATCCCATACATCTACGCTTAGCGACTCACCATTACTTAAGGCTCTTAAATGATAATCAAACACCATTTGAGGGCTTGTCATCGCTGATAAATCAAATACCGGCGAGAGTAGAGTTGCATTATTATCCGTACCGGAACCTGCTGCATCATCATCAAAAAACGCCATACCATTACCATTAATACTACCAGCTGCATTGGTATCTGTTCCAAACTCCCATTCACGAGTTCCTATACTTGAAGTGGTTGACCAGCAATTTAATGTAGAGCTGCTATCCTCGAAAGTTTCAGTATATGGAAAAGTACTAAATGTATCACAATCCGTTGCAAAGCTCACAACAGTTGACCATACACTCACACCATCAACACAAACACTTCTTACATAAGCATCATAGCTTGTTCCATCTGTTAATCCTGTTAAGTTAACGTTAGTTACACCTGAACCAACATTACCGGTTGGAGTCGTAGTGTCGTCTGGTGTTGAACCATCAGTAATCAAGACATATTCATAACCACCGGTTGCAGTAGTTTCTGCATCCCATGATAAATCTGCTGAATCTAAAGTTACATTACTAACAGCTAGATTTTCTGGTACTATACAACTTGGGATTTCTTCATAAACAAAATCATCTATAGCAAGTTCATCAAAACTGTCTACCGAACCAGCTGCTATAGCGATATATTGACTACTACCAATTAAAGCTGAATCAGTTAGTTCAACTGTAAATTCACTGAAAGTTTCATCAAGAGTTGATGTAACAACAGCTATTTCTACAAAAGTGCTTGCATCTGTTGGGTCAGACATGACACCTACATAAAGATTGTGACTCTGTACATCACCATCTTCAAATGCAGCCTTGAAGCGTATTCTTTTATCAAAACTTCCTAAGTCTGAAAATTGAGGAGAAACAAGAATTGCTTCGTCACCATCAGCAAGATCTACATCCCCAAACTTTACAAAGTTAGGAGCTGAGGGTGGGTTATCGATACCAAAATGAGAATCATCTGTCTCTATCTCATCAGCACTGTTACCAGCCGTACTCCAACAACCTGGAATATTAGGTGTAGATGCACTGTCAAAGTTTTCACTGTATGGTGCGGTAAAAGGTAAACATTGCGTTGTAAAAGTAGATACTGTTGACCAATCACTGTCGCCATCAGCACATTTTGTTCTAACATAAACATCATAAGATGTATTTGGTGTCAGACCAGTTAAACTTTCCATGGACATCCCAGAAGCAACACTACCTGAAGGTGATGTTGTGTCATCTGGTATTGACCCGTCAGTGATTAAAACATAATCATAACCATTGGCATCAGTAGAAGTTCCATTCCAGGATAAATCTGCAGAATCTGATGTGACATTATTAACAATTAGGTTTGTTGGCTTTATACAACTTGGTGCTTCATCAACTGAAATATCATCAATGGCGACATCATCGTCAAAACCACTACCATTGTTTTCATCAATAATAAAGGCCAATTGAATATCTCCTGTAATGGTTAAAGTTGATAAATCTACAACAACTTCTTCCCAATCTTCATTAGCTGAATTTTGATTGCTAAAGAATACCTGATTCCAAGCAGCACCATCCCAAACTTCTACTCTAAAATCTACATTTCCGTTAGAATCTCCTTCATTATCACTTATAAAATAAAAACTTAAAGCTGGAATTGATAAGCCAGATACATCAATAAATGGTGACTCTAAACGCGTATCTTGGCTATGCGGGCTTGAATCATCTACCCAGGCAAAACCGCCTGCACTTGGTGATGGATTAGGAAAACTTCCATTATCACCAATATGACCGGTTGGCGTATCTGTAAACTCCCAATCTTCTGCATTAGCCGCGCCTTGTGACCAACAATCTGGAATAGTTGAAGGGTCTGTGTTAAAATCTTCTGAAAAAGGAGCGACAATAGTATCACAAGGTGTTGTAAAAGTTAAAGCCGCTGACCAATCACTTTCATCATCTACACTACAAGCTGCTCTAACGTAAAAATCATAAGATGTATTTGAAGTTAAACTTGATAAGGAAACATTAGTAACACCAGTAGAGACAGAACCTGTTGGTGTAGTTGAACCATCGGGTGTACTTCCATCGGTAATTAACACATAATCATATCCTTCTGTTTCTACAGATGCCGTTGCATCCCAACTTAAATCTGCTGTTGTATTAGTTAAGTTATCAATAATTAAATTAGTTGGAACTATACATGTTGGTGGTGTAGTAAAACTTTCTACATCAGACCACTCACTCAAGTCTCCACTTCCACAGTCACTTCTTACATAGGCGTCATAAGCAGTATCAGCCGATAGACCTGTTAAGTTAACCATTGTCATATCTGATCCTACACTACCTGTTGGAGTAGTAGTATCATCTGGTGTTGTACCATCTGTAATTAGAACATAATCATATCCGGTTGCTGCTGAAGGCACCTCGTCCCAAGCTAAATCAGCTGAATCTACTGTTATATTACTTACTGATAAATTTGAAGGATTTGGACAAGTAATTTGTGTAATATTTAGTGTGTAGGGTGTTGTGTCCGGCGTTGGCCAAGTTGAAATAACTACGTAGTAAGTTTCACCTGCTGTTAAATTAATCTCAGGAAGTGAACGCGTTGTTCCACTTGTTTGAGTATGTCTTGCTACTATAGAAGTAAATGGATCACAGCCTTCAAATAGCCAAAAGCCTATCCAATCATCTAGTGTATTAGATAAATCAAAATTATATACTCCACTTTCAGAAGGCGTAAAAGCATAAACTGCATCGTTTCCATTTAGGTAGTTTTCTGCACCCGTACCATCAGTATATTGTTCTCCTCCTAAAGCAGGACGGTCTGTAGAACTGTAATTATTGCCTGTATTTGCAGTATCTCCAGTATCTGTATATGGAATTTGGTCTACAACAAAAGCAGTTGTACAGCTTTCACCATTTTCAATAGATGCAGGTGTTTGACTAAAATAAATATTATCTACATAAATATCAAAAGGGGTGGTATTTGCAGTACCATCAGCATTAAATTGCCCGTCAAATTTTAATTGAAACACAGAATCCCAAGTCATACCCGTAAAATCTGCTTTATCTAAAGTTACACTATTCCAGGATCCTGGGGTTAATGGAACTTCAACTAAGAACTCACCGGCTCCACTTCCATTATTGATAGGCGAAACTTTAACCATGCGATCTGTACCTGCTTCAACCCAACTATCAACATGAAGAAAATCCATACCAGACAAATCTTCATTACTTCCAAAATCGGTGCCTTGGTAAGTAAAGTTAGGGTAAGCAAGGACAAAATCTGTACCTGAACCCGTTGGGTCGAATGTTGTATTGACTAAAGTATGACCAGTCTGACCCCAGTCAGGGTCATAATTTGCTATTGTTAAATCTGTATAAGTATCTGAATAAATAGACACCACATTTTCCGGATCTTCAGTAGGAACTGGTGCTGATGTTGTCGGTCCTGTTACAGGAGCTGGAGGCATATAAGTACCTACAGCACTGGCGACAGTTTCTAAAGTTGAATTTGTCGGGTCATTACACAAGCCTACAGCATCTAAATCATTAAGTGTACCAAAGGTCCATTCTGATATTGTAAATGTCGGATTAGGGCCTTCACCGTCATTTCGGGCAACCCAAGTATCTACATATTCCCAAGGCTCTCCTGTACCATCTATATCTCCACCAAACTGATCGATAACAACATCTCCCGCAATTTCGATAAGACGATAAGAATCGTCACCATTATGAGAAATATTGCTATTTTCAATAGCGTTGGATGCAGATATTCCCGCACTTGGAAATTCTGCTGTCATAGTAGGGATGTCTCTTCCTACATAAACAAATTCGTCTGTTCTAACCCCCAAAGCAGATATATCAACATCTGTCCCTGAAGACCAATCATTGGCATTTGATCTTCTGACTAACTTATAGTCAGCAAAATCTAAAGTACCGGAGACGTAAATTTCGACAAACTTACCATCACTCCCACATGCATCTACTACAGATGTAATCACGGGTGTTTGAGCGTAAGAAAATAAAACTGTCAAAAAGGACAGCATCACTAAAATATAATGTTTCTTCATAACTAAAATGTTTTGTTAATTTGCTCAAATATATTAATAAATAATTAATATCCATAACAAAAAACAACAAATAAAAAAAGAGCCTAGAAATTTCTAGGCTCTTTTATTGCGAATATGCTAAATAACTACTCTTTTATAATTTTAAAAATTTCATAGGTATCACCTATATTTACTTGCATTAAATATGTTCCAGAATTCAATGCTTCGAGATTTAAACTTGGATTTGTATCATCAAAATTCATATTAAATACTTGTTTACCTAAAATATCAAATATTTGAACTGAAGATACTGGATTAGCAGATTCTATATTTAGATTATTGCTCACAGGATTGGGATAATAATTGAAATTATCATCTGAAAATTCAACTGATGAAAAAGTACCTGCAAAAACATCAAAATCTAATGGTACTAAATTACTAACACCATTTTGACACGAATCAAATATATCTGATTCTAAACGAATATATAATGCGCCTGAATCTGCTACTAATTGAACACCTGCCATATCTACTCCATCAACATCAGTATCGTATAAAACCGGTGCAGTAGCATCAAAGCCATTAAATATTCTACATCTATCCGTTGAACCTTGCGCGTCTTCTATTATACCTGCATTAAATTCAATTTCAACCGGAGTTGTACCATCAGAAGACACAAATAAGAATTCTTTAAATTCGTTATTATCGTAACAATAATTATAGTTTACCGCTGCACTATTCACAACAACATTTACAGGAGTAATTGGAGTTTCAAAAGTCGATGGCCCAATCCAGCCACTTACATCACCGGCACCACAATCTGCTCTAACATAAACATCATATTCAGTCTCGGAGCTTAAGCCGGTTATTGTAAAAGGAATACTTGTTACATTCTCGTAGGTAGGTGTTCCACTTGGTGTATTCCCGGAAACAACCACTTCGATATCAAATTCAGTTTGAGTAGCTAAAGCTGGAACCCAACTCACGTCTGCAGTGGTATCCGTTATATTTTGCACAGTTATCCCTGGATTGGTTAAAGGTCGCGGGCAGGTTGGCGCTTCTTTCACCTCTACATCATCGATGGCTAAATCGTCTGAAAAATCGAATCCGTTATTTTCATCTACCTGAAAGGCAACTTGAATATTTCCTGTTATGCTTAAATTATCAAGCAATATGACAACTTCTTCCCATTCTTCATTAAGAGAATTTTGATCACTGAAAAAAACTTGATTCCATTGAGTCCCATCCCATACTTCTACAGAGAAATCAACATTAGTAGACCCCTGATTATCACTTATAAAAAAGAAGGATAGTTGTGGCACACTCAAAGATGATATATCTATGAATGGTGATAATAATCTCGTATTAGTACTTTCAGGAAAGCCATCAGACACCCAGGCAAAACCACCATTACTTAAAGTACTCCCAGATAAGGTTCCGCCATTCCCAATATTTGAAAATCCAGGCTCGTCAAAACGCCAATCTTCATCATTATCATTTCCTTGTCTCCAACAAAATGGAATGTCATCAGCATTACTATTAAAGTCTTCTAAATAAGGTGGTGTAAATATGTTACAAGGCGTAAAAAATGCTACTGGACCATCTAAAGTACTAACTCCGTCTGTACTCCCACAGTCTGCTTCTACATAAAATTCATAGTCTTCAAATTCTGCAAGTCCTGTTACATCTACACTTGTAACTCCATCAGGAGTTGAGCCTGAAAATAATGGGGTAGCAACCGAAGGGTCTTCTCCTTCAAGGAATATGTACCAATTGTAACCATTTACGGCATTACCATTATCACCCCAATTTAGTGTTACGGATGTTGGCATTAAATTAGATATTGATAAATTATCAGGTTGTGGACATGGGGGCGGAGAACAGGATATTAAACTTGTAAACAAACTGGTATCATTTGAATTTGATGGATCTGCTACAAGTTCGAATACAAACTCATCATAAGAATCAAAGATTTCTACACCAACTTCATTTTGAAAAGATCCACCGGCATTCCAGTATAATTCAAAATTTGAACCATCGCATAATGAAACGACTTCTGTAAATTCACTATCAGCGGTAAAGTCACTTCCTATAGTTGCAATAACAACTCCATTTTGTATGACATCCATAGTGTTTCCATTCCAACCATCACCAAAAGTGTCTGTTAGTATAAATGTAAAATCACACTGATCTGAAACAGGGCAGCCCGCAGTTGCAAAGTTCAAGGGACCTGTGACAATACTTTCTCCATCCGGTCCACAATCACTGGTCACGTAGAAATCATATGAGGTAGATGCGGCTAAACCGGAAAAGGTGAAATTGGTATTAGTTTCGTTACCTGATTGTAAAGGCGTACTAACTGCCGGATCATCACCGGCTGAATATAGCTCCCAATTATAAGAAGAGGCTGTTGAATTTCCAACCCAGGAAATATCTACACTGGTGTCACCGATATTTGAAGCTGAAATATTATTTACAGGTAAACAGCTTGGAGCTTCTCCTAAAGTTATATCATCTAGAGCGATATCGCTACCCTGGAAATGATCTGTTCGGGTTGCTTTAAAAATAAATTTCACATTTTGACCACTATAAGACGATAAGTCTAGGTAAGCTATTTTCCAGGGCTCTGTCGACGTGTTTTGCTGGGAACCATCTAAAACAAGTACATCTGAATCTATAGTCGTACCATTATCAATATCAACAGCCAAAGACCCAATTTCAGGACCAAACATGTGATAGAAAAATGATAAAGTAGGTTGACTCAAGCCAGACAAATCAAATGTTGGTGTGCTCAAAACAGCCGTTTGAACCCCAAATCCAGTACTCGAATCTGCAAATATATACTGAGAGCCGCTGTTACCGGTTGATGGTCCGGATACATTAGACGGCGTAGGCCCAGAAGCAATATTCCACCTGTAATCAAATTCCGGAGAGAGGTCTTCAAAACAGCCTTCTCTAACGAATTCAACGCCAAAGCCAACAGTCGGGGTATTACTTTCAAAATCTTCTGTAAAAGGGGTTGCAAATGGTGCACAATCAGTTTGAAATGTAAAAAGTGCTCCCAAAGAACTTAAGCCTACTGTTGTTCCACAATCTGACTGCACATAAAAATCATAAATCGTATCATCAACAAGTCCGGTTATATTTACAGAAGTTACGCCAACGGCAACATTGCCTGTAGCTACTGGTGCGGCCGTAGCCGTATCTGCTCCTGTATCGTACACAAACCAATTATAACCCTCTGTAGCTGCAGATAGATCATCCCAGGACAGATCTGCAGTGGTATCTGATACATCATCTAATACAATGCTTTCTGGCGAAGGACAAGGCGGGTTGGTATCGATTACACTTATTCCAAAATCACCGGGAGTTGCTGTGCCCCATTGATCAACCTGAATATAGTAAGTCACGCCAGCAGTAAGTCCGGTCAAATTAACAATGGAATTGAAATTAATAATATTCCCACCATCCTGATCACAACCTAATTCTGCACCTAATGTCGAGGGGTCTGTACAATCTGTTGGGGCTTCATAAATTGCTATTTCAGTATCTATAAGTGTTGCTCCTGCAATATCTGTACTAACCTGAACTTCCCCAGATGCCGGTGCGGTAAACGTAAACCAAACTGAACCGTTGAGACCACCATTAAAACAGCTTCCTTCAGGCTCACCAGTCTGAGAAGTAGAGCCTAAATTGGTATAGGCATCTCCTGGGGGAACTATACCAACACTTAAAGGAATTGCATCACAAACATCATCATTTACCGGTGGTAGTGCTAAAGTTGTAAAACTTATTGGTCCTTCTGTAAGTGAAAAACCATCTGTATCACAATCTGAGGTGATATAAAAATCATAATCTACATTATCCATCAAACCTGTTAAGCTTAATGTTGTTGTACCAAAAGCCTCATTTCCACTTTGAAGAGGTGTAGCTGTTGTTGGGTCATCTCCCTCCAGATACAGTCCCCAATCATAACCATTACTGGCATTAAAGGACTCTATCCATGACACATCTGCTGCATCTACTGTAATGTTTGTTACCGAAATATTTGTTGGCGAAGGACATGTTGCCAGTGTAGAAAAAGACAACGGACCATCAACAGAGGAAGTACCGTCTGAATCACAATCTGCTGTTAAGTATAAATCGTAATCGGTTAATTCTGAGAGACCAGTAATATTACCTGTATTTGTTGCAGTAGGAAATGTTCCACTAAGAACCGGGGAATCAACAGCAGGGTCATCACCTTGAAGATATATCTCCCAAATATAACCATTTGAAGCGTTAAAAGATTCATCCCATGATACGTCTAAAGATGTATCAGTAATATTGTTAACCGCAGTATTGCTAGGAGGCGGACAAGTCGCTAAAGTAGAAAAGGGTACCGGCCCATTAAAATCACTTTGAGCATCTGTACCACAATCTGAGGCTATATAAAAATCATAATCAGAAAGCTCTGTTAAACCAGTAACATTACCTGAAGTAGATCCTGACGGAAAGGTGCCAGAGGAAACAGATGTTGATGTAGTAGGGTCATCACCTTGAGTATAAACTTCCCAAATATAACCATCAACAGCATTAGGCTCAGCATCCCAAACAAAATCTGCAGAAACATCAAAGGCTACATCCAAAGTTGGATTAAATGGAATCTGACAAGCTAAATCTACACCTCCGGAAATTGTAATTCCTAAATCAACAACAGACCCCCAAGTAAAACTGGCACAGGGATCTAAAGGAAGACTTCCTCCTTCCCACTGCATCACTCTAAGTCTGGATTGCCCGTTTATAGCATCACTAGGAACTGTAACCGAAAAACTTGATAAAGCAAATGGTGGGGTCCCCGAAGCTAAAGTTCCTACCGATTCATTTGGCTGAAAAGTAAAGTCTTGATTAAAATCTATCCAGGCTTCTCCAGCGCCTTGAAAATTACCACCGCAGGTTCCAAATTGTATGTCTAAAGTATATGTATTTCCTGCCAGCAGATCTGCTGTTTGAGAGCCTGTCTGATTTTCTACACCAGCTACTCCATTTCCAGTATTTTGGCAACCCAAATAGGTTATAGAAACAGTTTCGCCAACTATATCTACAGATTCAACATTTGAATCAAACGTACTCGTGGGCCCTCCATCTAGACAATAATCTTGAGCATTAAATTGCCAGCAGGTCAGTAATAAACTGAAAATTAGTAATAATTTCTTAATGAGTTAGGTATTTTCAAATTAAGATGTTAAATCTATATAAATTATTTAAATTATCTTAACTTTTAGTCAAAAAAAATAGCCTGAGTAAAAAACTCAGGCTATTTATC
>CAYMXD010000041.1:0-10268 GCA_964394095.1 uncultured Mesohalobacter sp.
TAGTAGAGGCCAAATTCCTGTAAGCGTTGAATTGTTTGATTTTTTACAGGAATTGTATTTTCAGGCTTTATGGTAATACTCTGGTTTGTAGATAGGTCTTTTAAGATTTGATAGGTATTATCGGGCCAAATGATTTTTAGAGAATCAATTTTTTCAGTCTTTCCAAACCCAAAATGAATAATAGGCTCAGACGAAGCTTGATAACCTCTGCAGGTATAATGTTCTTTGAACTGCATTGTACTATCATGATAGGCGTACACCTTAGCGCCAATAGCAGAAGTATTGGGTTTAGGGTATTGAAAATTTATTTTTAAATACCTGGATTTTGAATTGGTTTGGTTTTCTAAAATACTTGCTTTTTCGTTCAGGTTGTTAATGACAATGTCTATATCACCATCGTTATCTAAATCGCCGATAGCCATTGCGGTAGAGACATTGGCTTTATTGTGATCTACCCAGGATTGCGATTTATTGTCAAAAGTGAGATCTCCATTTCCCTTAAAGATATAATTAGCGGCTTTGCCGGAGGGCATTTTAGACAGTGCTTTTTGATCGACCAAATTGGTTTTATCAATTTTGTTTCTTATTTGATTGTTGGATATAAAATTGATATAGTCTAAGTCATTAGGTCTTCTTATGATTCCATTGGTGATGTAAAGGTCCTGTTCTCCATCTTGATTATAATCAGCAAATAAAGCACTCCAGCTCCAATCTGTTGCTGCAACACCACTCATCAGGCCTATTTCTTTAAAATTTCCATCTTTTTGATTGATTTGCAGCATGTTCCTTGAGTATTGGTTGTAATACCCATAATTTTCTATCCGAATTTTTTCAAGTTGATAATTTTCATCATCTACAGAAGATTTTAGCACGTTTTCGTCTTCCGGCAGCATATCTAAAGACAATAAATCTGGTAATCCATCATGATTGATATCGCTGGCATCGCTCCCCATCGAAAAGCGTGAGGTGTGCCCAAAAGACGAAGTAAGTTTGTTAGAAAATGTACCGTCACCATTATTAACGTAGTAATAATCATCTTCGTGAAAATCGTTTCCTATATAGATATCTGGATAGCCGTCTTGATTAAAATCTGCAACGGAAATGCCTAATCCATAGCCATTTACGCCTCCAAAGATTCCGGCTTCTTCACTGACATCTACAAACTTGCCGTTGTCATTTCTTAATAATTTATCGCCTGTTTGATAATCCCTTTTGTAGCGTACTTCTACATTGCCATAAGATTCCGGGGTATGAATGGCGTGGTTCAACAAATAGAGGTCTAAATCGCCGTCATTATCATAATCTAAAAACGCAGCCGATGAACTAAAGGTGTCAAAATCCAAACCATAGTCAGCAGCAGATTCTGTAAAGGTTTCGTCGCCATTATTGATGTACAATTCATTATAACCACTGAATCCATTAAGACCAACCACAGCACAAACATAGATGTCTAAAAGCCCATCGCCATTCACGTCACCCATCACTGCACCAGTGTTCCAGGAGCTGTTGCCTTCAATATTTGCTGTTTTGGAAATATCTTTAAACTTTAAGTCGCCTTGATTTAAGTATAATTTATTTTTGACCTGATTTCCGGAAAAGAAAATATCAGGAAGACCATCATTATTAATGTCACCAACCGCTACGCCGCCACCATTATAAAAGTACATATAGTCTAAGATATTGACATCTTCAGTCTCCGTAATTTGATTGGTAAAATTGATGTTTGTCTTTTCAGAAGAGGTAGTTTTGAACACCACCTCATTTTTTTGTTCACAAGACAAAAGAGATAGTAAGGCTATACTTAAAAGCGAATATTTAATTTTTGATTTCAAAAACTTTAGGTTTATCATCATTAATTACTACTAATACATAATTTTTTCCGGCTTTACTTTTAAAATGGCTGAGGTGTTTCACTTCATTTTTAACAAAAAAGCCGGTTTCTGAGTAGTCCTGCCATTCAAAATTATTGTTTTTATCATTCAACAGGACAGAACCATAATTGGCATCGAGTCTGGAAAATTGAGGTTTAAATTCAAAATTATTACCACCTGTAATGATGTCTTTAAAACCATCATTATTGATGTCTGCAACCAAAACACTATTTATGGAAGAGAGTTGGGTTCTGGGCGGTAACTTTTTTATTGTAAAGTCGCCATTGCCGTCATTGATAGCTATAACAGATTCCATCGTGTTAGCATGTTTAACCATTGTATTATTTATAATTTCTTCAGAGAAAAGTTCGTTTATTGTTCTTTTAGCATAGTCTGATGCTTTTAAGTTTTGCTTTTTTAAAGAGACAATCTGGTTGGTCAATTCTTTTTTCATGTGAAGTGGGAAATCGCCTCCGTCGATAGTTGTGGTGCAGATTTGTTCTATGGTACCGTTATTATCATAATCATTAATCCATAATTTCATCGGCTTGTCTTTCGTAGCTTTATACAAAGTGTTGCTCCCCTGATTCCCTAAAATTAAATCTAAATCTCCATCATTATCAATATCAACAGCAGTAACGGTTTTCCACCAGCCGTGATAGTCATCTAAATTTGTATTGAGTTTAGAGAGGTTTCTGCCTGAATTTTTATAAATACTCGTTGTGCCCCAATCTGAAGTTGTAATCAAATCTTTTTTAGAGTCGCCATCAATATCTTCCCAAATGGCATCTGTTATCATACCGGCTTTGTTGACATCGTAGGCATATCTTTCCGTTGCATCTCTAAATTTACCATCGCCTGTATTTTCCAAAAATAAATGTTCTGGATCTATGGCATAAGTACCCACTACACTTCTCGAGGCCACAAAAACATCTACGTCTCCGTCGCCATCAAAATCGTATGGGGCAATAGCTGAAATATTATTATTGGTGTAAGGAAGTTGATAATCAGATTTTGAAAAATTCCCTTTTCCGTCATTAATATATAAGCGAACACCATATATTTCTTTGTGATTTGCTTCATTACCGCTATTGCCAACCATTAAATCTAAATCACCATCATTATCGGCGTCAAAAAAAGCAGCAGCGGTATCTTCTAAGGTAAAATCATCCTGAAACACAGGATTTTGTTGAATTTTAAAATTACCATTTTGATCATTTATATAAATAGCCGCTTGTTGATTTTTACCACCACCGATAAATAGGTCATTGAATCCATCCCCGTTAATATCGCCGGTTGCAAAAGCCGGTCCTTCTTGTGATACTTTTGATGAGATTAAACCTTCGTGGTCAAAATCTGTGTACACGTTTTCATCGTGAGCTAAGAGGTCATGAGAGACCTCTTCAAATAACAAATCATTGGTGTCAGGTGTCTTTGGTGTATAGGTTTCTTTAGCATCCGATTCATTTAAAACCAATTGTTGGTTTGTAGCTACATCATTAAGTAATGTAGTTTTACGGCTTGGCCAAATCACTCTAATAGAATCTATGGTGTTTATTTTTCCTAAACCAAAGGAAAGCACATAATCCACAGAAGACTGAAACCCTCTTGAGGGCACTTGTTCTTGTGTAAATACTTTATTGTCAGCATAAATTTTAATAGAGCTCCCTATCGCAAATTTATTGGACTGGCTACCTTCTAGTTTAATTTTCAAATAATTGTTATCTAGCATTTTATCCGAGTTGTTTTCATAGACAAAAGATAACATATTCACGTTATTCACCACTAAATCTAAGTCGCCGTCGTTATCTAAGTCCCCATAGGCAGCACCGTTTGAGAAACTCGGTTTGCTAAATCCCCATTTGTTTGTATTATCATCGAAAGTGAGGTCTTGATTATTTTTATAGGCATAATTGGGTAATGGCGTCTGAGGCATTTTTTGAATAATGGAATCTATAGCCTGTTTTTTACCGGTTAATGCCATTTTCTGAATGATGTCATTAGCAAAAAAATCTACAAAATCTAAATCCGTTAAATCGTGATTGATACCATTGGTCACAAAGATATCCTTATAGCCATCGTTATCCATATCAAAAATAAGCCCCGCCCAACTCCAATCTGTTTTTGAAACACCACTAAAGTTGGCAATTTCTGAAAAGCTGCCGTTACCGTTATTAAGTTGAAGCGTATTCTGAATGTACTGCTGATAAAAGTCTTTACTCTGTTTGAGTTTAAAAACGTCGTAACCTTCAAATTCCATCACAGATTTTATACGTTGATCGGGATCGGGGAGCATATCTGTTATAAAAATATCTGAATGGCCATCATTGTTGATGTCCTGAATATCTACACCCATCGCAGAAAGGGATAGGTGAGAGGTCCATTTTTTTATTTCTTCACTAAACGTGCCGTCTTGATTATTGATGTATAAATAATCACGTTCATAGAAGTCATTGGAAATATAAATATCAGGATACAAATCATTATTGATATCTGTAATCATAACCCCTAAACCAAAACCAATTAAGCTGCCATATATGCCGGCTTCTTCGCTGACATCAACAAATTTACCATTGTCATTTCTTAACAACATGTCACCAACACCTCTAAAAATATGAGGAACGTTTTCCCAGTCTTGCGCCCTTTTATCTCGTTGGTGCGCATAACCTAAGCTACTCACGGGAATGTTAGAGTTATTTAAAATGTAAACATCCAGATCGCCATCTTTATCATAATCGAAAAAAGAGGCATGAGTAGAGAAGCCTGTTTTGGCGAGATTGTACTCTTTTGCTTTTTCAGTAAAGCTTAAATCACCATTGTTAATGTATAATTCATTGTCGTGATTATTGCCTTCCATATTGCCGGCATTGCTCACGTAGATATCCAGTAAGCCGTCTTGATTAACATCTGCCATGGCCACTCCGGTAGACCAGGGTTTATTGCCTTCTACACCAGCTGATTTTGAGATGTCTTCAAACTTAAGATTGCCTTTGTTGAGGTAAAGCTTGTTTTTCCCCATATTGGCCGTTAGATAAATATCAGGTAAACCATCATTATTGATATCCCCTATAGCCACACCGCCGCCATTGTAGAAATTTCGGTATTTGAAGATGTTAAAGTTTTTTTGATTGATGACTTCATTGAAGAATTTAATGCCGGTACTATTATGATGTAGTAAGGTAAACAATTTCTCCTCTTTCGTCTTTTTTAAAGCGCTATCTTTTGTCTCATTATTACAGGAGAATACTATCAAGCTTATGCAGCACAAGATAGACAGCTTAAGGCTTATCACTTGTATATTAAATTTAATGTTGCAAAAAGCATTCTTCATACTCATATTACTGGTCTTAAATTAGGTCTATTTTTAAAAAATTATTTGCAAATTTATCAAATAAAACACGAATTAAATATTTAGTTATAATGTAGTAATTCTTTTGCAATCTTAATCATTTAACCTTATAAAAAATAAAAAAGGGATATTAAAAATATCCCTTTTTGTAATGTAAAAACTAATATTGATTAATATCCAGGGTTTTGAACCAAATTAGGATTTAAATTTACTTGAGTAGCTGGTATTGGGAATAATTTCTTGTCTGGATTGTTTACAGCACTAGGGTCTTTAAATGGCCAGTCTCTAGTGTATTGTCCAAAACGTATTAAATCATTTCTTCTCCATGTCTCAGTAAACAATTCTCTACCTCTTTCATCTAATATGTCCTGTTCTGTGACAGAACTAAGAGGTGAGGCCCCTCTAAGGGTTCTCAAATTATTAATCATTGTTGTCGGGTCTTGCCCTGCTCTAAACATGGCTTCTGCTTTCATAAGGTAAGCATCTGCATATCTCATAAAAATAAGGTGATTTTGGAATCCACCTCCAAATCTTGGATTGTATTTAATTACTCTTATTCCAGTCACTTCGTTGTTGTCTAATAAACTAGCTTCGCCAGTAGCCGCATCAAAAAAGTCTTTTGTAAAGCTAAGTGGATCACCGTTTCTGTCCTCAAGTGGACTTCCGTCTGGTGCATATTGCTGTCCTATTAAGAATCCATCACCAACATTGGAGCCATCTACAAAACCATCGCCATTATCATCACCATTTAGTAGTGGATCTGTTGCTTCAGCTATGGGGATTCCTTGAGGAGGTACACCACCTCTTCTTTCTTCTTGACCATCAAGTAGATTTCCGTCTAAATCTACTCTGTTACTGTCGGGATCACCTTCATATAAGTCATAATATTCTGCTAGTGTAGAGAATCCATTCCATCCACCACCACCTAACTCGGTAGAGTTATAGTGAAGCGTGTGAAAAATTCTTTCTCCTACAGCTCTAGGTCTATACCATATAGTTTCACTATCCGTATCTTCTTTAAAGATGTCATAATACCCGTCATGTAATTGAAAACCTACATTAGTTATAGCGTCAACTAAAGAGATCACTTCATTCATGTCAGCATTGTTCACCTCACTATCTGTATAAATATGTTTATTGAGCAATACTTTAGCCTTCAAGAGTTGAGCTGAGGTTTTTGAAGCCCTTTGGTTATCTCCGTTTGGTGTAGCATTAGGTAAGCTTGAAATTGCAGTGTTTAAATCCTCAACAATAAAGTTTACCGCATCCGCACCAGTTAGTACTTCGGGGTCAACGGAGGGTTTAACGGTAGTATCTCTAAAGGGAA
The DNA here is from genome assembly GCA_964394095.1 of uncultured Mesohalobacter sp. Lineage (GTDB taxonomy): Bacteria > Bacteroidota > Bacteroidia > Flavobacteriales > Flavobacteriaceae > Psychroflexus. Next base: position 6,548 of record CAYMXD010000041.1, read on the forward strand.
CTTGACCGTAATGATCAAGTATAATATACATAGCGAGCGCTCTTAAAAAGTGAGCCTCACCTTTTGCTTGATCAGACGCTGGTGTTCTATCATCAATTACTTCTGAGGCATTTAGCTGTAGTCCATTCCATTCATTCCATGTATTTGTAATAAACCTGTGGTCTGGATTCCATGTATGTTGATGGAGTTGTCTCCATAGCCCATTATCCCCCCAGTCTGATCCTCTGGTTGGAACAAGCAGCGCATCTGTAGTTACTTCACTTAAAGAATAAAGGTTCTCTTGTGTTGCAATAAAATTATTTAGGCCATTATACATATTGGTTAATGAACTATTAGCCTCATCTGCAGTTAAACCATTAAAGTTTTCTACAAGTATTGAATCAGTCTCTTCTATTTCTAGATCTGTACATGAAAAGAGTACGAGACCTATAGAAAAAAAGAATACTATAAATTTAATTTGTTTTTTCATAACATTAATATTTTTTTGTTTTTAAAATTTAGCATTTAAACCAAGTGTAATTGTTCTAGGTCTTGGAAATGATGTATAGTCTATACTGGCACTTGGTATACCAGTTCCACCGTCTCCTGTATTAGATGATACTTCTGGATCTAAGCCACTATAACCAGTAATTAGAAATAGATTCTGTCCGTTTAGTGATAATCTTAAAGATTTCAATGTGCTGTTCTGGTTAAGCGTAAAGTTGTATCCCAAAGATAGGTTTTGTAACCTTACAAAATCTCCTTTTTCTAAATACAGTGTAGAGATTTCTTGGGATTGTCTTTGTAAAGCTTCTGGTGTAGCGTTTCTGTTAGTCGCAAATGTTGTTCTGTTTAAGAATGCATTAGCTGTATTGTTGTACACATAAAAGCCAAATTGACCGGTAAAAAATGCAGAGGCATCAAAATTACCTAAAGAGTAATTTAAAGATAATCCAGTTGTAATATCAGGTAATCCGTCTTTATCTACAAATTTCTTATCATCTGGAGAAAAATTTGGGTTACCGTCTGCATCTTCAGTGTATTCAGCTAAATAGTATGAAAACAATGAACGGCCTTCACCTAAACGCTGCGCAAATGCATTTGTTAAACCAGGACCATTTAAGGCACCAAATTCAGCGGTTGTTCCATTTAGACCTTCAACGGTATTATCATTGTAGGCTATGTTGAAGTCTACAGAAAAATTAGAGTCTTCAGTTGCAATAAAATCATAGCCTAAGTTTAATTCTATACCTTGGTTTATAACCTTTCCATCTTGAAGATTTCTAAACACAAATGGATCAAAGGCTGGTGCAGCTGCAGCTTGTCTAAATAAAAGGTCGCTTGTTTCTTTACGGTAAAAATCTACAGAACCTCTGATTCTGTCTAAATCCCAACCAAAATCTACACCTAAGTTCATATCAAAAGTTGATTCCCATTTTAAATCCTCGTTCTGTACAGCAACAGTTGCAAGTCCTGGTCTGTCAACATTACCATCATCTCCAATTCCCGGACCGGCAAAGCGTTGTCTCTTTAAATATTGAGCATAGCCCAAACCAGCTTGATTACCAGTAACACCACTACTTAATCTCAACTTTAAGGTGGATACATTTTCACCTATAAAATCTTCTTCTGATATTTGCCAGGCAAAGGCTCCAGATGGAAATATACCATATTTATTATTACCACCAAAACGCGAAGACCCATCTGCCCTTACTGTGGCGGTAAATAAAAATTTATCGTTAAAAGAATAATTCGCTCTACCAAAAAAGGATTGTAATTCATCAGTATTATCGAAAGCATCAAGCCATAAAGATTCAAATGAATGAACGAAGAAAGGAAGTTCGTCGTTATCGTCAAATGGATTAAGCCTATTTATAAAACTCGCATCTGCATCATATCCAAATTGTTGATATGGTCCTCTTATTCGTGCCCTTAAAGCATCTACTGTGCCAGGCAAATCTGCGTTTATTCCTAGACCCCATCCTTGAGAGCTAATCCCTTTACGTCTAAAATCTTGAAAAGAATAACCAACAATTATATCAAGATTTGAATTATCAAAATCCTTTTTGTAGTTTACCGTAGCTTCTAACAATTGACTTGTAGCTTGTAAAGTATTAAATGAGACCTGACCGTTTCCAGTAATGCCTGGATTATTATTAAAATCTTCAGTAGCTCTGGATTGAGCCTCTGAATCAGATTTGTCATAACCAAAGTTTAATTTTGCTGAAAAAGCACTGCTAATATCGTATTCAAGGGAACCATTTAAAAGTAATCTGTTTGTATTCGTGTTAGAATCGTAATATTCTAAAATATTTGCAGGGTTAAGTCTATTACCTTCTACAAAAAAGTCTGGATCATTTGGCCATGTTGGCGGAGCAGAATAAGCTGCACCAATTATATTACCACTAGCACCTGCCTGAGCACCGATAAATGGTGATTCATCGTTAACTCTTGAGATAGAAGACTGTATTCTAAGTTTTAATTTATCATCTAGAAACCTATGTCTTAAGTTTAGTCTTCCTACAATTCTCTCCTGAGAAGATTGCTCTAAAATACCTTGTTGATCTGTATAAGAAAAACTCGCTCTTAAATTACCACCGGTGTAAGCTCTTGAATAGGTTAGGTTATTTTCAGATGAAAATGTGGTTCTTGTAATAACATCCTGCCAGTCTGTATTGGCACCTGCATCATCAACTTCAGGTACTGGACTTCCAGTAACGTCTAATATATTTGTTCTGTATGCATCAGCACCAAACAAATCAAAATCATTGGCGGCAGAGGAAACACTCATATTTGTATTGAATGTAAATACTCCATCTTTACCGGCTTTACCAGATTTGGTAGTTACAATAACAACACCATTTGCACCCCTAGAACCATATATGGCTGTTGCAGATGCATCTTTCAAGATTGATATGCTTTCAATATCGTTCGGGTTTATAAAGCTTAAAGGGTTTCTGGCTGATGAGCCACCATCTACTATACCACCTGTGGTAGGGACAGTAGATTCATCGGATAATGGAATACCGTCTACAACAAATAATGGATTATTGTTTGATCGAATAGAATTAGAACCCCTTATACGTACATTAGTACCCGCACCAGGCTCACCACTGACAACAGAAATCTGAACACCTGCAGTTTTACCTTGTATTAATTGTTCCGGAGAAGAAATTACACCACCGTTAAAGTCTTCTGAAGCTACAGATGATACTGATCCTGTGGCATCTTTTACGGTCGTGGTACCATAACCAATAACCACAACTTCGTCAAGTTTTGCGGCGTCTTCTTCAAGTGTAACATTGATGGTAGTCTGACCATTTACGGCAACTTCTTGGGTTTTGAAACCTACATAACTGAAAACGAGGGTGGCATCTGCGGCAACTTCTAAGGTGAAATCACCATCAAAACCGGTAACTGTTCCATTTTGGGTTCCTTTTTCAAGCACATTCACTCCAGGAAGTGGTCCCATTTGGTCGGAAACCACACCTGTCACCGTGACCTGTGCTAACATGGCGGTGCTAAACAGCATCACCATAATGTAAAAAGCGTGTTTAAGTAACATTTTTCTCATTGTATTTAGGTTTAGAATTATACTTGATTTGATTTATTTTTTATTTCAAAAATTACGGATTGATAGGGCTGTAATGTTAATCCTTCAATCGTTTTCGTAACAAAACTATAATTATTTATTAACATAGCATAATTTTTTTTGCTATCAAATTCATAATCTATAACGATT
>CAYMXD010000042.1:0-1607 GCA_964394095.1 uncultured Mesohalobacter sp.
CATAAACGCCCTAAATTTTCTCCCGCGGATAGCGCAGATTGACGCAGATTTTCCATTTCTAAATTTTCTCCCGCGGATAACGCAGATTGACGCAGATTTTCCATTTCTAAATTTTCACCCTATAACCTCATAAACACCTAAACTTCTAAACCCCTAAACTTATAAACTTCTAAACTCATAACCCCATAAACTTATAACCTCATAAACACATAAACTCAAAAAACTCAAAAAAAATTTTTACACCCCTTTAACCTAATTAAATGCTTCAAGATTCTATTTTAGCGGTTTATTTTTAGCCTATGAAAAGTATAGCTCATCTTACAGCAGAGTTTAATGCCTATCTGCTTAGCCAGACAAAGCCAAGACAACCGGAATCGCTTTATGATCCGGTAAATTATATACTCAATTTGGGCGGCAAGCGCATTCGTCCGGCTTTGGTGATGATGAGTGCTGAGCTTTTTGACTTGCCCGTAAAAAAAGCCTTAGATGCTGCTTTAGCGGTGGAGGTGTTTCATAACTTCTCTTTAGTTCACGACGATATAATGGACGATGCCCCAAGACGAAGAGGGCAAGATACAGTTCACGAAAAATGGGATATCAATACGGGAATTCTGTCCGGAGATGCCATGTTGATTTGGGCTTACCAGTGTTTTGAAAGTTATGGGCCTGTTCAATTTTATCAGTTGGTAAACTTATTTTCAAAAACGGCACAAGAGGTCTGTATTGGTCAGCAGTACGATATGGATTTTGAAATACAAGATGAAGTCAAAATTGATGACTATTTAGAAATGATACGTCTTAAGACCGCAGTTTTAGTGGCCTGTGCTTTTCAAATGGGCGGTATTTTAGCAGAAACTTCTAAAGACAATCAGCAGAAACTTTATGATTTTGGGCAAAATTTGGGTATTGCATTTCAAATTCAAGATGATTTATTAGATGCTTACGGCGATCCTAAAACTTTTGGCAAGCAGATTGGCGGCGATATCATTGAAAACAAAAAGACGTTTCTTTACTTGAAAACGCTGGAGTTGGCTTCTGATAATGACAATAGTCAAATAACACATTTGTTTAGTATACAACCCGGCAATAAAGTGGCTAAAATTGACGCAGTGATGCAAATTTATAATCGCTACAATGTTAAAGAAGAAGCGGCAACATCTATTCAATTCTACACCCAAAACGCCCTAGAGTCTTTATCGAATCTCAATATTGCAGAAGATAAAAAAGCAAGACTAAAGTTGTTTGCTGAAGAGTTGATGCAGCGGGAAGTCTAGGGAAAAGCCTACTCCTTATTCCCTGCCTCTCCGGCAGACAGGTCCAAAGGGGGAACTTTCTACTTGATAAACTTATCAGCTTATAAACCGATAAACTTTCTCCCGCAGATAACGCAGATTGACGCAGATTTTAAACTCCTAAACCTTCTCCCCATAACCTTATAAACCTCTAAACCCCTAAACTCATAAACTCATAAACTCATAAACTTTCTCCCGCAGATAACGCAGATAGCGCAGATTTTAAACTCCTAAACCTTCTCCCCATAACCTTATAACCTCATAAACCCCTAAACTTATAAACTCATAAACTTTCTCCCGCAGATAACGCAGATT
>CAYMXD010000042.1:1707-10179 GCA_964394095.1 uncultured Mesohalobacter sp.
ATCTTCTCCCCATAACCTTATAAACCTCTAAACCCTTAAACCCCTATACTTATAATCTTATAAACTCATAACCTCATAAACTCATAATCTCATAATCTCATAAACTCATAAATTTTCTCCCGCAGATAACGCAGATTGACGCAGATTTTAAACTCCTAAATCTTCTCCCCATAACCTTATAAACCTCTAAACCCTTAAACCCCTATACTTATAACCTTATAACCCCATAACCTCATAAACTTTCTAACTCAAAACTCACCACTCCACAATCTCATAGTTCTAAGTTAAAATATTAATCTTTATTTCAGGTAAATTCGTAAATTTGCATGAAATATCAACTAAATTTATGGATCCGTTTTCATTTTTGAATACCATTCACCCCGAACAGCTCGACCAACTTTATCATAAATACCTTAAATATCCTGATAGTATAGAGCCAAGTTGGCGCGCGTTTTTTCAAGGTTTCGACTTTGGGAAAGAGGTGACCGAAGAAATTTCAGTCAGCCAAGCCCCTGAAAATGCATCATCTGAAAGTCAAGACATCGATTTTCTTGAAAACGGACACATCAAACCCTCTGAAGATATTCATAAAGAATTCCAGGTCATCAGATTGATTGATGGTTACAGGACTCGTGGACATCTATTTACCAAGACCAATCCGGTTCGCGAAAGACGAAAATACAGACCAACATTAGATATTGAAAATTTCGGGCTTTCATCCTCCGATTTAGATAAAGAATTTAATGCCGGAGAAATTATTGGAATTGGTAAAGCCACACTTCGCCGTATCATTGAATTTCTGGAAAGCGTGTTCTGTGATGCGATTGGAATTGAGTACGTTTACATCAGAAAACCAGAAACCGTTTCCTGGATACAGGATAAAATTTACCACAACGAAAATCAACCTAATTTTAGTGTTGATGAAAAAAAACATATCCTTAAAAAATTAAATCAGGCTGTTACTTTTGAAAGCTTTTTGCATAAAAACTTTATTGGGCAAAAACGGTTTTCACTTGAAGGTAATGAAAGTTTAATTCCAGCTTTAGACAGCCTAATAGAAAAAGCTGCCGACCGTGGTGTGAAAGAATTTGTCATGGGTATGGCTCATAGAGGGAGGTTGAGTACTTTGGCAAATATCTTCGGTAAAGATCCTAAAGAAATTTTTAACGAGTTTGAAGGCAAGGATTACGAACAAGAAGTCTTTGACGGCGATGTTAAATACCATTTGGGCTGGACCTGCATACGTAAAACAGATACCGGTAAAGAAATCAACCTTAATATTGCACCCAATCCATCACATTTAGAAACCGTTGGCGCCGTAGTTCAAGGGATTGCCCGAGCCAAACAGGATGATCATCACAAAGGCCAAGAACAAAACGTTCTGCCTATTGTTGTGCATGGCGACGCTGCTATTGCAGGTCAGGGCATTGCTTACGAAGTGGTGCAAATGGCAAAACTTGAAGGCTACTCCACCCAAGGCACGATTCATATTGTTGTAAACAACCAAATTGGGTTTACGACCAACTATTTAGATGGCCGATCGTCAACCTATTGTACAGATGTGGGTAAAGTTACCCTATCGCCGGTAATGCACGTCAATGCCGATGATGTAGAAGCCGTTGTACACGCCATGCAGTTTGCGCTGGCTTTTAGGATGGAGTTTAGACGAGATGTCTTTATCGACTTGCTCGGCTACAGGAAATATGGCCATAACGAAGGCGATGAGCCCCGTTTTACGCAGCCTAAACTTTACAAGGCTATCTCAAAACATCACAATCCGAGAGATATTTATGTCAAAAAACTTAAAGCGAAAAATATTATCGATGATGCTTATGTAAAAACACTTGAAGAACAATATAAGTCTGAACTTGAAGAGAAACTAAAAGATGCTAAAAAAGAAGATAAGGCTTTTGTCACGCCAATAATGAATGAAGAATGGGAAGGTTATGAACGAGGCAATCAAGAACAAATGCTGGAAAGTGTTGACACTAGCTTTGATGTAAAGCGTTTAGACAAGATTGCTGAAACCATTACAAAATTACCTGAAGACAAAAAGTTTTTACGAAAAGCCTCAAAAATCATCAATACCCGACACAAGATGTATTTTGAAAAGAATAAACTGGATTGGGGCCTTGCTGAAGTTTTAGCTTATGCGTCTGTGATTGAGGAGGGACACGATGTGAGACTGACCGGTCAAGATGTGGAGCGAGGAACATTTTCTCACAGACATGGTGTAATAAAAGCTGAAGAAGACGAAGAAGAAATTGTGCTTCATAATAATATTAATGATAAGGCGCATTTCTACATCTATAATTCTCTACTATCCGAATATGCAGTCGTTGGTTTTGATTACGGCTATGCTATGGCCAGCCCTGAAACCTTGACCATTTGGGAGGCGCAGTTTGGTGACTTTAGTAATGGCGCGCAAATCATGATAGATCAGTATATTTCTTCAGCAGAAGATAAATGGAAAACTCAAAACGGTTTAACCATGCTCCTGCCCCACGGTTATGAAGGTCAAGGTTCTGAGCACTCCTCGGCCAGAATGGAACGTTACCTTCAATTGTGCGCCAAAGACAATATGTATGTAGCCAATTGTACCACGCCGGCTAATATGTTTCATATATTACGACGACAATTGAAAACCAATTTTAGAAAACCGCTGATTATCTTTACCCCAAAAAGCTTATTGAGGCATCCTAAAGTGGTATCGACAAAAGAAGATCTGGCTAACGGAAGCTTCCAACCGCTTATAGATGATCCTGAAGCTAAACCCGGATCTATAAAATCTCTGGTGTTTTGCAGTGGTAAATTTTACTACGATCTGCTGAAATACAGAGAAGAAAACGACAGAAAAGACGTGGCATTGGTGAGGCTCGAACAACTCTTCCCCTTGCCGATAAATGATATTGAAACCATCTTAAAACGCTATAACAAAGCTAAAGACGTTGTTTGGGCTCAAGAAGAACCCCGAAATATGGGCGCTTACTCGCATTTGGTATTACATTACGAAAAAGCCAGAAGTTTTAGGGTATGCAGCCGACGTTTTTACGGCTCTCCTGCGGCCGGAAGTTCTAAGCGTTTTGAGAAAAGGCATCAAGAAGTTATGGATTATGTATTTGATGCTTCTAAGGATAATATGAATTTGTAGGTGTAGTTATTAGTAATGAGTATTGAGTAAGTAGTAAGTAGTAAGTAGTAAGTAGTAAGTAGTATTGGAATAAAAGAAATTAAGACAGTAGATTTAAGACATATCATCTTGATTCTATCAAATATAAAAACAAACTAATAAATTAAAACATAAAGATTTCAGGAGTCAAGTTTTTTAGGTAAACACTCCGCAAAACTTGAAACTTGAAACTTTAAACCTTAAACTAAAGAAAATATGGCTCTAGAAATGAAAGTTCCTTCTCCGGGAGAATCCATCAGCGAAGTTGAAATTGCAGAATGGTTGGTAAAAGACGGCGATTACGTTGAAAAAGACCAAACCATAGCAGAAGTTGACAGCGATAAAGCAACTTTAGAATTACCAGCTGAGGCAAGCGGTATCATCACTCTAAAAGCTGAAGAAGGCGATGTTGTAGAAGTAGGTGAAGTGGTTTGTCTGATAGATACTGAGGCCTCCCCTGAAGCCTCCCCTAGCCCCTCCAAAGGAGGGGAACAGGAATCCTCTTCAGAAGAGACTGAGCAAAAAAACTCCCCTCCTTCGGAGGGGCCGGGGGAGGCTTCTACCTACGCCACCGGAACACCATCACCGGCAGCTAAGAAAATTCTGGACGAAAAAGATATTTCTGCAGATAAGGTCAAAGGCACTGGGCGCGACGGGCGCATCACTAAAGAAGATGCCATGAATGCTGAACAAAAACCATCTATGGGAACCCCTGGCAAAGGCAGTCGCGGCGAAAGCCGTAAAAAACTCTCTATGTTGAGACGTAAAGTCGCTGAAAGACTTGTGAGTGCCAAAAACGAAACCGCCATGCTCACCACGTTTAATGAAGTGGACATGCAACCCATTTTCGATTTGAGAAAACAGTACAAAGAAGAATTTAAAGAGAAACACGGTGTAAGCTTAGGCTTTATGTCGTTCTTTACCTTAGCCGTGGTAAGAGCTTTAGATGAATTCCCTGCTGTCAATTCTATGATAGACGGAAAAGAAATGATTACTTACGATTATAAAGACATCAGTATTGCGGTGTCCGGTCCAAAAGGCTTGATGGTCCCTGTAATGCGGAATGCTGAAAATCTCAGCTTTAGAGGCGTAGAACAGGAAGTCAAACGATTGGCTATTAGAGCGCGAGACGGCAAAATTACAGTTGATGAAATGACCGGAGGTACCTTTACCATTTCCAATGGTGGCGTTTTTGGATCTATGTTGTCCACACCGATTATCAACCCGCCACAAAGTGGTATTTTGGGCATGCATAATATAGTGGAACGCCCCGTAGCCGTAAACGGTGAAGTCAAAATTCGTCCAATCATGTATGTGGCTTTATCTTATGACCACAGAATTATTGATGGGAAAGAGTCAGTTGGCTTTTTGGTAGAAGTCAAAAATGCCCTCGAAAACCCTGAAGAATTACTGATGGGTGGTGATGTGAAAAAAGCCTTGGAACTTTAAAAATAGATGGTAGTAGATTGAATAACCAACTTTGGCTAAATAGGCTAAAGTTGGTTTTTTACGTTATAAGGTTTAGTAAACACTATTGCTAACTTGAAAGCTATAGTTTAAATTTTTTTTCTAAATTAATGCCAAAACTTCTATCATGCTTTTTAAAGGCCTTTTAGACTTGATTTTTCCCAAAGTATGTTCAGCTTGTGAATGTTCTCTGCTTGAAGGTGAGGAGCTGCTTTGTACACGATGCCGGCATGATTTACCCCTATGTAACTGGAAAGACCATAACACCAATCTGATTACCGATAAGTTGAAAGGCCGGGTGCAGTTAACCTATGCCGATGCTTTATTTTACTTTGAAAAAGGCAATAAAACTCAGGCGCTGATTCACGATTTAAAATACAAAAATCAAAAACACATCAGCGCGTATTTAGGACACTGGCATGGGGAAAATTTAAAGCAACATTCTTGGACAAAAGATATTGATGTTATTCTTCCTGTACCCATTCATGCCAAAAGACGTCGCCAACGCGGTTATAATCAGGTTGAAGATTATGCCAAAACCATGAGTCGGGCGATTGGTTGTGAGTATAATGATAGCCTCTTAAAACGAAATCACTATTCCGCCACCCAAGTCTTTAAAAACCGCTTGGCCCGCACCGATGTCATTGAGCATAACTTTGTTTTAAATTCTTCTCAAGAGTTCGATGGTAAGCACATTGCGCTCGTGGATGATTTGATTACCACCGGCGCCACAGCAGAGGCTTGTTTCATTCAGTTGAATGCACTCAAAGATATCAAACTCAGTTTGATTGTGATGGCGGTGGCGGCTTAGGGATTTATTTACAAGCCGTCTCACTACAGACCAAGGCAGGAGAGAAGTACGGAGATGCTGTGAGTTTGAAACTTCGCACAACCGAGTGCAAAAAAGCCATGGGCTTAAGCCTCAATAATAAGTATTTACAATCTCTAAATTTTGGTGAAGTTTTCTATAGCTTTAGCTTAGCTATTTATTTAAAGATTCTGAGAATTTTATGGCTATTGAAGTACCTATAAAAAAATTATCGGTTGTAGGATTGCTTTGAGTTTCAAAAATACGGTCTTTACTGTTGAGCCACCGTCCTTCAATTCGCCAAGCAATGTTTTGGTTAGGTGAATAGTCCAGGTTTAATGAAAATCCTGTAGTTTGAAAGCCGTTTGTGGTTTCTGTAGGGATTATTATTCCTGTCTCATCTTGATAATATTCTGCTCTAATGCCTGTTTTCCAAGTCTCATTTATAGAGAACTGACCAATAATTACAGGAGTAAACCAAAAATCATATTGAGAACTGTTTTTTGATTTCTGCTGAGCTCCAACATCAAAGCCGGCAATAAACCCAAATTTATCTGAAACTTGAAATTGACCATACAAATTATTGAAATAACGCATTCTTCTGCGGATATCTGGATCATCTGTGCCAATGAATGTGCTCCAGTTTAAAGTGATGTTTTCTGTTGGGCTATAGTTTACCTGGGTTCCAAAAGAAGGGAGTGAACTACCTTCTAATCTTTGGATTCGTTGCCAACCATTTACAATCAATCCGGCTATTTCCCATTTTTAATTTGGATTAAAGGTTAGTTTTGCTCCGGTTAAAAAATAAGGGGAGTTTTCTGCTGACAAAGAGCGAGATAAGGTCATATTGTCCATAGAAATGGCACTTTCAAAACCAATATGAGAGGGTAGTACACCAGCATCAAGCCAAAGGTTGTTTTTATTATTCAGCGATATGCCGATATTGGCTTCAAATATATTTTTTAACAGTCCTGGTTCTGCAGCATAATTGTCATTGGCATAGGTTCCTGTTTGTAGAGCAAAATTGGCTCGGTATTTTGAATGATCAACATCCAATTTTACAAGTCCTAAATTCAAATTAAACTCGTTGTGTCTATTATGATTGAACAAAAATGCTTGTCTTTCCGTGCCTTGGGGTTGGTTGAAATCATAGACGTAAAAAACATCTGCAAAACCTGAAATATTCAATCTCGGGTTTTGTTGCCAAGTGCTATCCCTTTGAGCTAAAAGACCTGAACTTGATAGTGTTATTAGGATTAATAGGGCATATTGTCTTATTTGTTGCATCGTCTTTTTTTAGTCTTAAGCGTTTTTGTGATTCATATTATAGTGTTAAAATCAAAATAACTTCTTTTAAACTACTCCTCCAAAATCTGCCCCAAAATTTTCTCTGTAATCAGGTAGGTCGGCTTTACACCGGTGGTGCCCAAACCACCTTGAGCTAAGGTGCTGCCGGTTTCTAAGGGGTTATCACTGGCGTAATAGGCGTAACGCAATTTGATATCAGGTTTTATATTTCCTCTTAAGCGTGCTGCGGCTTGAATGGCTTTTTGGTAATGTGCGCCCTCCATTTCCAGACCAATCACATCCCAAGTAGAATTATGGAAAAATTTCAGCAATTCTTTGTTTTGTAAAGAGGTTCCCAGTACAGTAACCATAGTACCGTCAAAGACCTTTAAGTCATAGCCTTCAAAATGTTTGATGTCGAGTTCGTTTGTAAAAGGATAATTATCGGCTGTGCCTTCAAATAGATGCGCTTTGGGAATCATGATATCGCCTTTGCCACCATCCAAAATTCCGGCTTTACCCATAATGGAGATAGAATCTACATCCAGATAGAGCCGTTTTTTGCCTGTTGACAAATAGGGCTTTAAAAGCTCGTCCATGGTTTCGTAGGCTTGTTCGCCAAAGGCGTAATCCATCACGATAATCACATCCTGACGCTCTGTTTTGGGGTATTTGGCCAAATCAAATAACTGAACATCTATGTTGGTGCCGCTGCTGTCTTTAATGTAAGTCATGCCGTTTGCCAAGGCATAATCGGTCACTTTTTGTCTTAACTCCAGATTACTGCCGTCGCTTAGCGCTTCAAATATTTGCAGATCTGTTTTGTCTTTACAGAAGTTTTTACAGGCTTCTTTGACGTAAAGCGTATTCATCACCGAATGCATATTGGCGCTGATGATGTGCAGTTTTCTGTTGAGTAAATCTTGTTTTTTTAAGGTTTTTTTGACCGTATTGGCCCAGAATTCGCCGTGAATATGGTGTCCAAGACGTTCACGAAGAATAGGGCTGAAGATGATCACCCGTTTTTTGTTATGTTGAAATTCATCCAGTGCCAGCTGGCCAAGATTATAGATGATTTTTAAAAAGCGGTGTGGCTCTTTAGCTGTCGCAAACTTGCTGTAGATAAAATTAACCTCCTGAAAAGTTCTGCCCAGAATATTGGCGGTGTGGGAAATGGCGATTTCTTTTTGCTTTTGATCCAACTTAGGGTGTTGAGTCGCATTTTTGAGTTTTTCCCAATCTCTAGTCAAATCATTGCCGCTGTCTATCACCACATTTTCCATGATTTTATGAGATTCTATGTAGAGAAAAGTCAAATGGGTGAGAACATCATAAATGTCACTTCGGCCACGGGTGATTTCAATGTTCATTTGCTCGTGGTCTATGCGGTAGCAATTGCGGCGTCTTTTGTGAGGAATGATGGCTTTAAAATGCGAATCGGCATAACCTTCATCGCTGGTGAGGTTGATAAATCGACATTCTTCAATACCCATAGGTAAACGCTCCATCACGTAGAGTAAACCGTCCAGCTCGACTTTTTGTTCCGCAATACTGCCGTAAATTTCGGGCCTTAAGGTTAGTAAAGACTCTCTGAGCGTTTTTCCGGAGACCCCCATGGGCTTATAAAACCCGCGGATGAACAAGTGCCTCATGGTGATGTAGATGCGCTCAATAGCGGCTGTACTCTCCTGAGCTCTACTACGCTGATTCTCTATGATTTTTTGCATGATATTAAGTTTAC
>CAYMXD010000043.1:0-9363 GCA_964394095.1 uncultured Mesohalobacter sp.
AATAATCTCATTTTTTTTAAAAGATTTGTAAGTGCCTACATTTCCTATTTCTTTGATGAGTTGGTCTTCAAAAATAAAACCGTAAGCGTCTTGTAATTGTTCTTTCATCTATTGTTGTATTAAAATAAACTTCCTCCTTTAGAAGGTGTTTTACCCAAATGTGTATAAGCTAATTCTGTGATCTGTCTTCCTCTTGGGGTACGCATAAGAAATCCTTTTTGAATAAGAAAGGGCTCGTAAACTTCTTCTATGGTTTCTGCATTCTCAGATACCGCAGTCGCCAATGTCGATAAACCCACCGGACCACCTTTAAATTTATCTATAATGGTCGTCAAAATTTTATTATCCATATCGTCTAGCCCGTAAGCATCTACATTAAGGGCTTTTAAACCATAAATCACAATATCTAAATCTATTTTACCGGAGCCTTTGATTTGGGCAAAATCTCTTATTCGTCTCAGTAAAGCATTTGCAATACGTGGGGTGCCTCGGCTTCTACCGGCTATTTCTATGGCAGCTTCTATCGTTATAGGCACATTCAAAATTCCGGCACTTCGCTGTATAATATCAGAAAGCAATTCTGTGGAGTAGTACTCTAAACGATTGGATATCCCAAATCTAGCCCTCATGGGTGAAGTGAGCAGACCAGAACGCGTGGTCGCTCCAATTAGGGTGAAAGGATTAAGTTTGATCTGTACGCTTCTGGCGTTAGGGCCACTTTCTATCATGATATCAATCTTATAGTCTTCCATGGCAGAATATAAGTATTCTTCAATCACAGAGCTTAGTCGGTGAATTTCGTCGATAAACAGCACATCACGGGGTTCGAGATTGGTCAACAATCCTGCTAAATCGCCCGGTTTATCTATGACCGGACCCGAAGTGATTTTAATATTAGACTTCAGCTCGTTTGATAAAATGTGAGCAAGCGTAGTTTTTCCCAATCCCGGTGGTCCATGAAGCAGAGTATGGTCTAATGCCTCTCCACGCTGATTGGCCGCTTGCACAAAAACACTTAAATTCTCTAATATTTTCTCCTGTCCGGCAAAGTCGTTAAAACTCAGCGGCCTGAGGGCACGTTCTATATCTTTTTCTTCAGACGAAAATGATTCTCCGGTAGGGTCTAAATTTTCATTCATAGGCATATCAAATCAAAGGGTAAAGATAATCAATGCTGAGACTTTAATATAATTATTGAACTCAAATTATAAATCAGTTGGCATTTAGTCAATTTAAGCACCTCAAATAAAATTTTTAAGAATTAGGGCGTTAAGCCCAAATGAGACACTTAAAAAACTTAACTAAACTACCTTAACCTTCAAAACTAATTTTAAATTTGGGGCTTATGCCTTCAATCATATGTTCTGTGATTTGTTCTAAATCATATTGATTTTTCCAACCCCAATCTCTTCTAGCAGAAGAATCATCAATTGAAGAAGGCCAAGAGTCTGCAATGGCTTGTCTAAAATCCGGGGCGTAATCGATTTGAAATTCAGGAATATATTTTTGGATAGATTGTGCCAATTCTTCTGGCGTAAAGCTGCTAGCAGAAACATTATAAGACGATCTGACTTTAATTTGTTCAGAAGGCGCATTCATGATTTTGATGGTAGCATCTATAGCATCATCCATATACATCATTGGCAGTGCCGTACTTTTACACAGAAAACTAGTATATTTTTTATGGTTTAAGGCCTCATGGAATATCTCGATGGCGTAATCTGTAGTGCCACCTCCGGGTTGGGTTTTATAGCTAATCAAGCCTGGATACCGCAGACTCCTAACATCTACACCATAACGATTATGATAATAGTGGCACCAACGTTCTCCGGTTTGCTTACTTATGCCGTAAACAGTGGTGGGCTCCATGATGGTATTTTGTGGGGTATCAAATTTTGGTGTGGACGGCCCAAATACGGCAATGCTAGACGGCCAAAATATTTTATTAATTTTGAAGTCTTTGGCCAGATTGAGGACGTTAAACAGCGTTTCCATATTTAGTTGCCAGCCTTTCATTGGGAATTTTTCTGAAGTTGCACTCAACATAGCTGCCATAAGATAGACTTGCCCAATTTCATAATGCATCACCACATCTTCGAGTGCAGATTCATCTGTTGCATCAAGGATTTCAAAAGGGCCCGAAGTCATCAAAGTTTCGTCTCCCTCCCTTATATCGCTTGCTATAATCTGATCATCACCGTGAATTTCTCTCAATTTTAGAGTTAATTCGCTTCCTATTTGCCCACAAGCACCAATTATTAATATCTTTGAAGTCATATTTTGTTGTATATTTTATAAAATTATGTTATTTATAATTTAGGAGTTTAAAAGTAAGATATTTTATATGATATAAAATTTTAAGTCCTGTTTTTTGACAATTAATTATTATTTAAACCAAAAGAATTTGAGAACACCATTAAAAACTATTTTGAATATTTTGATGCTCTGTTGTATTATTTTGTCTTGTTCAAAAGACAAAAGATCAGAAAAAGACAGTAATTCTATTAATAAAACTGAGGATAGTCTAAGATTGAAGCTTGAAATTTCAAATTACCAAGACATAAAACTCAATACTCAAGCCGATACGCTTGTAAGAAATTGGACTATGTATTTGGATTTGAAGAATGAAATCAATCGTTTAGAAAATTACACTTTACAAGACGTCATCTCAAATATTTCAACTTTAGAGAAGGCTGTAGATTCTCTTCAAGAAACTATCCCACCTGCTGTAGATACGTTTCCGGTAACCTCGAGGATTAATGTATTACACACAAAAGCTAAATATATGCTTCAACTTAGCCAAAAACAAAAACCAAGACTGAATGAAATAAAAGCAATTGCCGAAGAATACCCTTTAGAATTTAACGCTCTCAACACTCAACTCAATGAAATTTTTATAGAGTTGCCTGAATTTGAAAATTAAGTCATAAAATAAAACTACTATGAGTAAAAGCTTAATTCAAACTGATAATTTCATTATCGATCATAACGGTAAAAAACCCATTGTAGCAGATTTAACTTACACTAAACAAAATGAAGCTCAACCACTGGTGATTTTTTGTCATGGTTACAAAGGCTACAAGGACTGGGGCGCCTGGCATCTCACAGCTAAGGCTTTTGCTGAAGCAGGCTTTATATTTTTAAAATTCAACTTTTCCCACAATGGGGGCACATTTGAAAACCCCATAGATTTTCCGGATCTGGAAGCCTTTGGAAATGATAATTTCAGTAAACAGATGCAAGACTTGAAGAACGTGATTGCTTTTGCTGTGAATGATAAAAACAAGATGCCAAAAATAAATCCTAATGATATATCATTAATTGGTCATAGCCGTGGTGGGGGCATTACTTGCCTTACGGCTTATGAAAATGATAATGTATCAAAACTCATCACCTGGGCGGGTGTATCTGATTATAAAAGTAGATTTCCTGAAGGTGAAAAATTAAAACAATGGAAAAATGAAGGTGTGTATTACGTAAAAAATGGCCGTACCAAGCAAGATATGCCACACTACATCCAGTTTTATGCTGATTTTTTAGCTCACCGAGAGCGTTTTGATATTCAACATGCCGTTAAAAACTTAGATACACCTTATCTAATTATACACGGGGAGGAAGATGAAACAGTTCCGGTTGAAGAAGCCAAATCACTCAAGGCTTGGTGTAAACATGCGCAGTTGAAGTTGGTGCCAAATGCCACACATACCTTCAATACAAAACAACCCTGGTATAAAAATGAATTATCAGAAGAATTGAAAAGAACTATCAATTTGAGCATTGAATTTTTAAAACTCAAGCCTTAATATGAAAAAATTCTTATTTTTATTATCGGTTTTTATACTTTCAAATACTATGGCTCAGAAAACATATTTAGCACTCGGCGACTCCTATACTATTGGTGAAGGTCTTGAAATTGAAAAATCATGGCCTTATCAGCTTGTAAATTTGCTTAAAGATCAAGGTTTTGATTTTGAAAACCCGACTATAATTGCCAAAACCGGATGGAGAACAGATGAGCTCAAACGGGCCATGCGAAAACAGCTTGATAAGGACGACAAGTTTGATATGGTATCATTATTAATAGGTGTTAATAATCAATATCAAGAAAAACCATATGGTAAATATAAACGGGAATTTAAAAAACTGCTTAAGAAAGCTATATCACTATCTAAAAATGACAATGCTGGTGTCTTTGTAGTGAGCATACCCGATTATGGGGTGACTCCGTTTGCTAAAGAAAAAGAGAAAACTCATGCTATTGAAGACTTAAAAGAATACAACTCATATGCAGAGCAAATTTGCGAAAAGTATAAAGTAGCATTTTATGATATTACAGCTCGTTCTGCAGAACTTGGAAAATCTGAAGATATGCTCATTGAAGACATGCTGCACCCCAATGCTAAACAATACAGAAGTTGGATTGATGTATTTTTTCCTCAACTTATAAAACAATTAAATTTAATGTGATGCAGGAGGATTTTTTACATCACGTTTGGAAGCATCAGAAGTTCAAAATTTCTGATGACTTAAAAACCAATCAGGGTGAAAGTCTTCAAATATTGTCCAAAGGCCGGCATAATCAAGAACAATCCGGTCCTGATTTTTTTAATGCAAAGATTAAACTAGGTCAACAAATATGGGCTGGAAATATAGAAATACATATCAAGTCCTCCGATTGGTATGCGCATCGACATGAAAATGATCCAGCTTACGATAATGTCATTCTACATGTGGTTTGGGAGGATGATGTTGAAGTCTATAGAGCAAACCAAACTATAATTCCTTGCTTATCACTTCAAAACTTAATCGATAAAAATGTTTATAAACGTTATAAAGACTTATTGAGTGTGAAGTCCAATCAAATCAATTGTGAAAATCAATTTGCAAATTTTGATGACTTTACATTGCACAACTGGCTGGAAAGGCTTTATATTGAAAGATTGGAGAAAAAATCTAAATTAATTTTAGACTTATTGAATCAAAGTAGAAATAACTGGGAAGATGTACTGTTTAAAATGCTGTGCAAAAACTTTGGGCTTAACAGAAATGGGCAGGCTTTTTTAAGGGCAGCACAAAGCATGGATTACAAAATAATTGCCAAACACCATTCAAGCATACAAGACCTTGAAGCCCTTTTTTTAGGTCAAAGTAATTTGTTAGACATTGAGTCTACAGAGAAATATATTACCAACTTAAAAGTACGCTATAATTACCTAAAGCACAAATACCAACTTAAAGCTTCGGTTGAAAAACCTCAGTTTTTTAGAATGCGGCCAGATAATTTTCCCACTTTAAGGCTAGCAGAGTTGGCTTCGGTATATCATAAACACCCGCAGTTATTTCAAAAAATCATTAAAGCCGAAACCAAAGTAGATATCTACAATATTTTCAATATTAGTTTACCCACATTCTGGGATACGCATTATAGTCTGACAAAAATAAGCAAACCTAAAACAAAGACATTAAATAATGTTTCGCAGAGTCATGAGAAATTATTCAAATTAATTGAAAGTATTAAAGCTGAACAAAATTCTAGGGTCAATGTTTTTGAAAATCTTAGACCAAAAACCAATCAAAATGCACTCCACTCCCAGGCTCTACTAGAGTTAAAAACAAATTATTGCGATAAAAATTACTGCTTAAAATGCCATTTAGGAAAACGAATTCTCAATCAACCTTCAATCTAGGAAACTCTGAATAGCTAAATTGTAACTTCTTAAACCAAAACCACTTATACTTCCTAAAACCACTGGACTTATAAAAGAATGTTTTCTAAAATCCTCTCTGGCAAATACATTTGAAATATGCACCTCAATAACCGGAGTCTCTAGTGCTTTTATCGCATCTGCTATGGCAATAGAGGTATGTGTGTAGGCCGCTGCATTAAGGATAATACCATCTACATTATCATCAGCTTCGTGAAGTTCTGAAATGATTTCGCCTTCTATATTTGAATGAAAGTAAGATAATTCAACCGATTTAAAAGACATTTGCAATTCAGAAAAATAATCTTGAAAGCTGGTTTTACCATAAATTTCGGGCTCTCGTTTACCGAGAAGGTTTAAATTTGGTCCATTGATGACGTGGAGTTTCATAACAATAATTTGTGATAAAAATACAGAAATATTCTATTGAAACCCCTCGGTTTACATTTTTAATTTTAGGGTCTATACCCACGCAGTTTAAAGTCAGATTATTAAATTTCAAAATTTTAGAATAAAAACTTGAAATATAAATTTATAATTGTAAATTTGCACCCCTTTAAAAAGGATTTTTAAAATCATAAATATACAGAAGTGGATACATTGAGTTATAAGACCGTTTCGGCAAAAGCGTCAAGCGTTGAAAAGAAATGGGTTTTAGTAGATGCGGAGAATCAACCTTTAGGAAGATTGTCTTCAGCTGTTGCTAAAATTCTGAGAGGAAAAAATAAGCCTAGCTATACACCACACGTAGATTGTGGAGATAATGTTGCTGTTATCAATGCAGAAAAAATCAGCTTAGGTGGAAAAAAATGGGATAATAAAGTTTACATAAGCCATACCGGCTATCCCGGTGGGCAAAGAACAAAGACGGCTACACAAGTCTTTGAAAAACATCCTGAAAGATTGGTCGAAAAAGCTGTAAAAGGCATGTTACCTAAAAATAAATTAGGGGCAGACTTATTTAGAAACTTGAGAGTTTTTGTAGGTGAGGCCCATAATCTTGAAGCTCAAAAACCAGAAAAAATTAACTTAAACGAATTATTGTAATTGATGGAGACAATACACAAAATAGGCCGTAGAAAAACTTCAGTAGCTCGTATTTACATGGCTGAAGGTAAAGGTGATGTTACTGTAAATGGTAAAAAAGTAAACGAATACTTCACCACGGGCCCACTACTTTACAAAATAAATCAATCTTTTGAAGTTACCGATACCGAAAAGCAATACGACTTAATGGTAAACGTTCACGGTGGTGGAATTACCGGTCAAGCCGAAGCTATAAGAATGGCTATTGCCAGAGCTTTATGCGAAGTCAATGAAGAACACAGGCTTAAACTTAAACCAGAAGGGCTTCTCACCAGAGATCCCAGAATGGTGGAGCGTAAGAAATTCGGTCAGAAAAAAGCGAGAAAGAAATTCCAATTCTCAAAACGTTAATCAAATTTTATATAAATCTATTTTGTTGTTATTCCGTTGAATAACGGAAAATTAGTTTAGCATCTAAACAATCAAGGCTTAAAAACCACTTGATTGTTGCTATACCAACAGAACGTAAACTACTACAAAAATGGCAAATCAAGCAGAAGTCAAAGAACTACTCGATGCAGGTGTACACTTTGGTCACCTCACCAGACGATGGAATCCCAATATGGCGCCTTACATCTATATGGAGCGCAACGGTATTCACATCATCAACCTTTACAAAACAGCAGCCAAATTAGACGAAGCTACAAGTGCTTTAACTAAGATTGCGGCCAGTGGACGTAAAATTTTATTTGTTGCAACCAAGAAACAAGCTAAAGAAATTGTAGCTGAAGAAGCAACCAAAGCCAAACAACCCTATATTACAGAACGTTGGCCGGGTGGAATGCTAACTAACTTTGTTACCATTCGTAAGTCTGTTAAAAAAATGGCCGCTGTAGATCGAATGAAAAAAGACGGCAGTTTTGATACATTATCAAAAAAAGAGAAACTACAAATTAACCGTATGCGGGCAAAATTAGAAAAGAATTTAGGCTCTATTTCTGATATGAGCAGATTACCCGGTGCCTTATTTGTTGTTGACATCATAAAAGAAAACATTGCAGTTAAGGAAGCTCAGAAATTGAATATTCCTGTATTTGCCATGGTAGATACCAACTCAGACCCCAGAGAGGTTGATTATGTGATTCCTGCAAATGATGATGCTTCAAAATCTATCAAAAAAGTGGTAAGTCATGTCACAGACAGCATTGTTGATGGACTTGAAAAACGCGAAAACAAGAAGAAAGAAGAGGCTGCAAAAAAACAAGCTGAAAAGAAAGCTAAAGAAGACGCTAAGCAAAATGAAGCCAAAAAAGCCGAAGAAGCAAAATTAGAGGAAGCTAAAAAAACAGAAGAAGCCAAGCAAGCTAAAAAGGCAGAAGATAGCAAAGCGGCTGAAAAGGAAGCGAAAATAGAGGAAACTAAAAAGGCCGAAGATCCAAAGAAAGCTGAGGAAAGCCATAAAGAAGAGACTAAAACCGCAACCAAAAAAAAGGCTGAAACCAAAGAAACTGACAAAAAAGAAGAAAAATAATTTTAAGTTAACAACCTAACACGTATTTTAAATCATGGGTAAAATAACCGCTGCAGACGTAAAAAAATTAAGAGACCACACCGGCGCAGGTATGATGGACTGTAAAAAGGCACTTACGGAGACCGATGGCGATTTCGATAAAGCCATTGAAATTCTTCGTAAAAAAGGTCAAAAAGTTGCTGCAAAAAGAGCAGACAGAGAATCTTCTGAAGGCGCAGCAATCGCTATTGTCAATGAAGACAATACAAGAGGCGCTATCATCTCTTTAAACTGTGAAACTGATTTTGTGGCCAAAAATGAAGATTTCATCAAGCTTGCAAAAGGATTTGCAGAAAAGGCTTTGCAGGTAAACTCTAAAGACGAATTGTTAAAGCAAGGATACGATAATATTACAGTTGAAGAGAAATTACTTGAGCAGACCGGCGTTATAGGAGAAAAGATAGAAATCGGTGCATTTGAAACTTTAGAGGCCCCTTTCGTTGGATCATACATCCATGCCGGAAATAAAATTGCGGTCTTAAGCGGATTATCTTCAGCTGTTGACAATGCAGCAAACCTGGCTAAAGATGTTGCCATGCAAGCTGCAGCCATGAATCCGGTTGCACTTAATGAAAAAGAAGTCGATCAACAGACAATTGACAAAGAAATAGAAATTGCTAAAGACCAATTGAGACAAGAAGGTAAACCTGAAGCGATGTTGGATAAAATTGCTCAAGGTAAGTTAAAGCGTTTCTTTAAAGACAATACTTTAGTCAATCAAATGTTTATAAAAGACAACAAAACTTCAGTTGCTCAATATGCTAAAACTTTTGGTGACGTTGAAGTAGTTGGCTTTAAACGAGTTGCTTTAGGCTAAAGCATCCTAAGGTTTTGATATTTCAAAAACCGTCTGAACATATCAGGCGGTTTTTTTATGGTATATACTTACGCCAAATTTGTTTCCAACGGTATTGTCTTAAAAAACGGCCCTCCTTTTCATTTAATAAAAAACGGATTTGTTTGGCTTTAGAGTTTTTATACGATGTTAGAACCAAATTTACTTTAGAAATTTTATTTCTTTTAAAAGCTTCCTCTCGTAAGCTTTGTAAGCGGTATCTGATA
>CAYMXD010000043.1:9373-10114 GCA_964394095.1 uncultured Mesohalobacter sp.
AAAGCTATTTTTAAACCTGCTAAGAAGCTGAGCAAAAATCCATACCTCAACGCATAAAAGACTTCGCCTTGCTTTTTGAAATAGCTGTCTTGATAGGCAGTTGCTGTAGGTTTAAGATGTTTTACTTTTAAACTCTTTTCAACATAAATCTGCCAGTTTCTGTATCGCAATTTAAACTCGTCAGCAGTATCCCACCCCATTTGTGTTTTAAGTCCGGAAATAGACTTAAAGGCTTTTACCCTATAAGCTTTTAAAGCACCACGAACGTGATCTTCATTCGTCAGGTTTTCTGTCTTCCATATCCCGTTTTTTTCAATTGAGCAAACACCACCCCATAATCCTAAATTTTTATTTTTAATGAAGGCTTCATTTAAAGCTTCCAGATAATTTTTCGGAAATTCTAAATCGGCATCAAATTTACAAATAACGTCATAGTCATCTATTGCTAATTGACTTAAACCCCTTTTGAAGGCTTTTATAACTTTTGCTCCAGGTTGATGTGTAGTCTTCGTTGTTGATCTTACAATTTGTATAAGATCTGTATTTTTTGAGAATTCTTGAATCACCTGAAGTGTTTTATCAGTAGAACCGTCATCAACGACTATAATTCTGGAAGGCAAAAGAGATTGGTGAAGTAATGAATCTAAACAACGTCCGATAAATTGCTCTTCATTATATGCAGTAATGATGAGCGCAAGTTTGAGTTTTTTATTCTTTCGTGGCATAAACCAAATAATATCT
>CAYMXD010000044.1:0-1184 GCA_964394095.1 uncultured Mesohalobacter sp.
TGAAATATAATTTTATATTATTATAAATCAACACCTTAATGTCACTTCGAGTGTTCGCCGCGGCGAATGTATCGAGAAGTGTTACGCTATAAATACTGGTAGGTCTCGATAGTTCTGCTGAGCATACTCGAAGTGCATTTTTTTCTTCTTATCAGTCGAAAAAAACACTCGACCTGACGGTAAAGCATGAATATTGAAACGTATAAATATATAACATATTAGCTCCGAAACTTCAGTAAGTTTATAGGTTTATGAGTTTCCCGAATCGTTCCTCTTGGAATCTACGATATGAGGTCATGAGTTAAGGTTATATTAATCAGCAAATCACCTGATTTTCAAATTGATGCTGCAACTGATGCTGAGCGAAGCCGAATCGTTTATATTGATGCTTTGGTTTCTATAGTTGCTATTGCAGTATTTTTTTAATTTTCAAATTATCCCATTTTCAAACTGTTACAATGCCACATTATCACATTATCACATTACCACATTATCACATTGCTACATTACTTCAGTAACCCTTAAAGAAGATTACCGTAGAAATAGTTTTAACCAAAATTCTAAAATCTAAGAACAAGCTTCTCTCTTTGATGTAAAATAGATCATATTGAAGCTTTTCTAGTGTTTCGTCTTTAGTACTGGCATATTTTGCATTCACCTGAGCCCAGCCTGTTAAACCGGGTTTTATAATATGTCTGGTGTCATAAAAGGCTATGCATTTCGTAAGTTCTTCTACAAATTCAGGTCGTTCGGGCCTTGGACCAATTAAGCTCATTTCTCCTTTAATGATATTGATAAATTGAGGTAATTCGTCTATTCTGCATGCTCGTAATATTCTTCCAAACGGGGTAATTCTATAATCATTTTTTTTAGCCCATTGAGCGCCATGACTCTCGGCCTCTTTAACCATGGTACGAAATTTAATAGTAAAAGGTTTAGAAAATTTACCAATCCTTTTCTGTTTATAAAATAAATTACCTTTGTTAAAAAATAAATTAATTAAAAAAATGATAGGTATTAATGCTATACAAAGCAGGAGGCCTAAGATGCTTATAATTATGTCCAATAGCCTGTTGACGAAAAGATAGAATTTATTCTGATTACTGCGACTAAATGGAAAGTAGCAATAAAAGTTGTTTGTTACATCTTTTAATAAAATTAGTTTTGTTATTTCTTCATATACT
>CAYMXD010000044.1:1194-9943 GCA_964394095.1 uncultured Mesohalobacter sp.
GATTTTATTGGAATTCCTGTTTTTAATAAAGGTGTAAGCTCATTGTAAAGATCTTCACTTACACCTTTGAAGGAGTTGGCAACAACAATTTCGCCAACGGTCTGTGAATTTACCACATGACTTATGTCATTCAATGGGTACGAGGTAATATTTTTTGAGTAATCAGAAGTTTTAGAGGTATCTATATAACCGATAATTTCATAATTTTTATCAAATGACTTTAGTTCGTTAACAATTTCTTCAATATTAAAATTTTCGCCTACAAATAGTACCCGCTTATAAAATCTAGGTGAAGTTATAAAAGTTATGTACGAAAATCTCCAGAGTATTAATACTGCCAGATTTGTAATGAAAAGAAGTAAAATATCAAAGCGATTTGAAGGTAGAATAGGAGTGATATAAGGTGTAAAAAGATACAGTAGGGTAGTGATTAATAAAGATAGGAATAAGTTTTTTATGACAATAAACCTGGACTCAGCTTTTTCTAAAACATAAAGTTCAAAAATTGTTGCACAAAACATGAAATAAGACAAATAGCATAAAAGCCAAAGCCAAAATTTTTCGTTGAAATAAATATAAGTTTTTTTAAAGATAAAGTTTAAACCAATAATGCTTAGACTAATAAAAATAAGGTCAAAAAGCCTTAGTAAGACTTTACGTTCAGATATTTCAAAATGAAATAGACCCTGTTTTGACATTTCTAAGATATTATAACTATTCAATCCTATTTGATGCGCAATATAATTAAATTGTCTTTTTATGAAGTAAATTAAATTTTAATAAATTTAGTTTAGTATTTTATTGTTTATTTCAATTATTTAAAGACAACATTATTACTTTTGTAATAGTTACAAAACAACATTATGCAATCATCCCAAAGTCCTTTTACGCAGAGTGAACTTCTTCCACAGGAAGAAATGTTAGAAGTCAGCAAAAGTAAAAGCGAAATGATAATAGGCCTGCCGAAGGAAACTTCAGATGAAGAAAAACGAATTTGTTTAACACCAGATTCGGTCAATGCCCTTACCGCAAACGGACACCAAGTATATATTGAAAGTAAAGCCGGGATTCACGCTGGTTTTGATGATAGTGACTACAGCGAAGCGGGAGGAATGATTACATCAGACCGAGAAAAAATATTTTCTTGTCCAATTGTACTTAAAGTTTCACCGCCTGGTTTTAAGGAAATTGAGATGTTAAACCCTCAGTCGCTTTTAATTTCTGCTTTGCAGCTCAAAATGAGAAAGAAAGAATTTTTTCAAAAATTAGCAGAAAAACGTATAACGGCTCTAGCCTTTGAATTTATAAAAGACGAACATGGAGGTATGCCAGCCGTAAGGGCACTCAGCGAAATTGCAGGCACGTCCTCAATTTTAATAGCCTCAGAAATACTCTCAAGCACAGATTATGGAAATGGGCTTATGTTTGGAAATACCAGTGGAGTACCACCTACTGAAGTCGTAGTTTTGGGAGCGGGTACAGTTGGAGAGTTTGCTGCCAGAGCAAGCCTTGGCCTTGGCGCAAATGTAAAGGTTTTTGATAGTTCACTTACAAAACTTAGACATATTCAAACTCAGCTAAACCAGCAAATTCATACCTCTACACTACAACCTAAAAATCTGGTGAAAGCCCTGAAAAGAGCAGATGTTGTAATTGGAGCTGTGAGAGGTTTAAACCGGTCTCCTGTTTTGGTTACAGATCATATGGTTAAGCAAATGAAAAAAGGAGCGGTGATTATAGATGTAAGCGTAGATATGGGTGGCTGTGTAGAAACTACCGAAGTAACTTCACATGAAGACCCCGTATTTGTTAAACATGGCGTTATACACTACGGTGTGCCTAATATTCCGTCAAGGTACGCCAGAACATCTTCAGTATCTATTAGTAATATGTTTACACCATACCTTTTAGATATTGGAGATAAAGGTGGTATTGAAAATACACTTCGTTTTGACAGTAGTCTTAGAAATGGATTGTATTTTTACCACGGTGTGTTAACGAGTAAATCTGTTGCTAATTGGTTCGATTTGTCTTATCGTGATCCAAACCTCTTGATATTTTAACTATGAGTATTAGAAAGCGAATTTTATATTTTGTCATAGGTCTTTTTATAGGTATTATTTTTGTTCAAATTATATTCGATAAAAAAGATGTAAGTTTCGATTATCTCCCTAATGATAGAGTTTTAAAAACACTGAGGACAAAGCAAAGAGTATTCGATCAAAAGGCATTGTCTTTTTTTCAACAAGAACAAATAGATACGAGTAAAATTGAATTTTTTTTAAAAGAGTCTAATGTTAACTTTGAGAGGAGCAGACAAAGAGAGAAACCATGTAACTTTTACCTCATAGAATCAGAGTATAAAAAGATGAAACTAGGATTCAACATAAAAAATTGTGACACCTTAGTGACAATACAAAACGCCTTTAAAATTAATATGAATTAATTTTGAAAGTAATTTGCTTTTACTATGTTTGTTTTAAACTTAAACTGCCATGAAACGTATTATAGTTGACTATAAAAAACTTACTCCTGAAATACTTTCACTACTTGTTGAAAAATATCCGGACGGATACGATGATAAACATATCATCAAATTCAAGAATGCTAAAAATGAGTCAATCGAAGCCGTAGAAGTTAAAACTGAAGATACCATTTATCTTGTTAAAATAAGCACTAAACTTGAGGTGAGTATGGCAGATTTTGACGTGGATGATTACGAAGAGGATGACTTTAATGAAAACATAGTAGATATCGAAAAAAGAGATGAAGACCAAGACTTTGATTGATGCCCGGCTGAGATGATTGATATTTAGTTTATTATATCGCTCTATTTATTGCTGAAACTCTCCCGAATTATCGGAATTGAAAAATAACGAAGCTATGAATCTGCCAGGTCCGTCAGGCTGGTTCAAAGTTGTTAGTTGAACCTTCTTGCCTAATAGGCAGGCTAATCCTGCTATCTTATATTGAATTTGTTTCAGTATCTGAGGAATCTTAGGTTCAATACCCTGATGCTCAGCGTCGAAATATTATACCAATTTAAAAATATTCTCTCGTTATTATTCATTAAAAGTATAATGTCGATGTACCAGCCTTTCCGACAGGCAGGTTTTTTAAGGATTACGTGCGTACGGGAGACAACTTGTCCCGGTAATCGGGATTAAAATAACAATCGGTACTAAAAGAGTATTCTTATTTAATATTCCGATGGCTCTGCCTCTCGGGCTAGTTCATTTTAAACTAAAGCTTATTCTTAGGTTTAGTATTGTTTTGCTTGATCTGTACTTTTTAAATAAATATTTTATTCATTTTCCCGGGATTCCGGAATTAAAATCTTATCCCATAAACATTCCATACTTTAAAGATAATAGACCGCTGCAATGATAGAAGTTATAAAATAAAAATGTCTTAGTTTTTCAGCCTTGCAGGGTAACGGTATAAGGTTTAGATCTTTAGATGTTCGTGTAGTTATTTATTTCAATACATTGCTTTTCAAAAAAATAATTGTATTTTTGCAAACCTTTTAGAGCGAGTGGTTACTAAAAGATTTTTTAAACATAATTATTAACACTTCTGTTTGTGAGCTTAAATTCCACAGCAAACAGAATACAAATTTTAATCAGCAATGGCTGAAGACACAAAACAAGAAGAGCAACCTAAAGTTGCAGAAGAAACCAAAACAGAAGCTCAAGAGGCTTCCACATCATCAGAAGAAACTACTACCGAAGAAGTTAAAGCAGCATCACCACAACAGGAAAATCCAAAAGAATTTTTAGAGAATTTCGATTGGCACAGATACGAAGAAGGTATCGAAGAGGTTGAGGACGAAAAACTTCAAACCTTCGAACAACTTGTTGAAGATAATTTCGTTGAAACTTTAGACAATGATGTTGTAAAAGGTGAAGTTATCAACATTACAGATGACGATGCTATTATAGATATCAATGCCAAAAGTGAAGGTGTAATATCTATGAATGAGTTTAGATATAATCCAGACTTAAAAGTAGGAGATACCGTTGACGTCCTTATAGATGTAAGGGAAGATTCAGAAGGACAATTAATATTGTCTCACCGAAAGGCAAGAGTAATTATTGCTTGGGAAAATGTTAATAAAGCGCACGAAAATGGTACTATCGTAAATGGTCTTGTAAAATGCAGAACCAAGGGTGGTATGATTGTAGACGTTTTTGGAATTGAAGCTTTCCTGCCGGGATCTCAAATTGATGTGAAACCTATAAGAGATTATGATGCTTATGTAGGCAAAACAATGGAATTTAAAGTGGTGAAAATCAATCACGAATTCAAAAATATAGTTGTTTCTCACAAAGCACTTATTGAAGCGGATATTGAAGAACAGAAGAAAGAAATTATTGGCCAGTTAGAAAAAGGTCAGGTTCTGGAAGGTGTTGTTAAAAACATCACATCATACGGTGTATTTGTTGACCTCGGTGGCGTTGATGGATTAATTCACATTACAGACTTGTCTTGGTCTAGAATAAATCATCCTAATGAAGTTCTTGATTTAGATCAAAAACTTAATGTTGTAATTTTAGATTTTGATGAAGATAAAACCAGAATTCAACTTGGTCTTAAGCAATTAAGCAAACATCCTTGGGAAGCGCTTGATGAAAATCTTAAACCAGGTGATACCGTTAAAGGTACAGTCACTGTTCTCGCAGATTATGGTGCTTTTGTTGAAGTAGAAGAGGGTGTAGAAGGCTTGATTCACGTTTCCGAAATGTCATGGAGCACCCACTTAAGGTCTGCACAAGACTTTGTAAAAGTAGGTGACGAAGTTGAAGCTAAAATTCTTTCGATAGATCGCGAAGAACGCAAAATGTCACTGGGAATCAAACAAATGACACCAGACCCTTGGACAGACATTACGTCTAAATATCCTGTAGGTTCTAAGCATAAGGGAACTGTAAGAAACTTTACTAACTTTGGTGTATTTGTAGAGTTAGAAGAAGGTATTGATGGTTTAATCTATATTTCAGACCTTTCATGGACTGAAAAAATTAAACATCCATCAGAATTTTGTAAGGTAGGTGATGAACTTGATGTTGTCGTATTAGAACTTGATGTAGAAGCTCGTAAGCTAAGCCTTGGTCATAAACAAACCAAGACTAATCCATGGGATGCTTATGCTAAAGACTTTGCTGTTGGAACTAAACACACCGCAGAAGTTAATGAAATTGTAGACAAAGGTGCTACAATAGAATTCAATGA
This sequence comes from uncultured Mesohalobacter sp., assembly GCA_964394095.1. Lineage (GTDB taxonomy): Bacteria > Bacteroidota > Bacteroidia > Flavobacteriales > Flavobacteriaceae > Psychroflexus. Next base: position 6,427 of record CAYMXD010000044.1, read on the forward strand.
GGATGTTACAGCTTTTATACCTAATCGTCACTTAGAAAAAGAAGATGGCTCTAAGCTGAAAAAGGGAGAAGAAGCAGAATTTATGATCATAGAGTTCAATAAAGAATTCAAAAGAGTTGTAGCTTCTCACACGTCTATACATAAGAAAGAAGAAGAGAAGATTGTAAAGCAAGCAGCAGCCAAAGCAAAAGATGATAAAAAGGCAACTATAGGAGATGCCAATGCACAATTACAAGCTCTGAAAGATAAAATGAACGAAGGTAACTAAATTCATTTTCGTCTAAATAAAAGTAAAAGTGCTTCAATATTTATTGAAGCACTTTTTTTATGAATAGTTTTTACGTTACTTAGGACAAAATTTTATCAATTTGAATAAATAAAGTCGTATTGTTATATACCTGTGCCAGCCTTAGGAAGGTGTCTTTAGGATTGCGCAAATAACAGTGAGAACTTGTGTTCCGTGGATAGGTGTTTTAATTAGTGCTTGGTTTTAATTATAGTCAATACAAATATTTTTTGGCTCAGTAAAAAATCTTAGAGCTTCAAATCCGCCTTCACGACCAACACCAGATTGTTTTGTGCCACCAAATGGTGTTCTTAAATCTCGATTTAACCAAGTATTAATCCAGACTATCCCGGTTTCCAGCTTTTGACTTAGTCTCATACTGCGGTTAAGATTTTGTGTCCAAACTGTAGCAGAAAGCCCGTAGGGAGTATTGTTTGCCAACTCCAGAGCTTCTTCTTCTGTTTTAAAAGACATCAGACTAACTACCGGACCAAATATTTCCTGTTGATTTAAGTCACAATCATTATTCTCCACTTCTATAATACACGGTTCTAAATAATTTCCACTAGGATATTTTTCTAACTCCACTTTTTTTCCACCATATAATATTTTGGTAGTCTTATCTGCTTTAGCTTTTTCGATATAGGATGTCACTTTTTTAAAGTGTTGTGGAGATACTATTGCGCCTAAATCAAAATTATCTTCTATAGGATGTCCTACCCTTAAAGCTTTTACCCTATTAACAAAGTCCTTTTTAAATTTTTCATAAATTGAATGTTCAACGAATATTCGAGATCCACATAAGCAAATCTGCCCTTGATTAGCAAACGAAGACTTTAATGTTGTGGTCATCATTTTTTCGTAGTCACAATCAGCAAAAATGAGATTTGGGTTTTTGCCACCCAATTCAAGCGATAATTTTTTAAACATGGGCGCAGCTGTTGCAGCAATGCGTTTACCCGTTTCCGTTCCGCCGGTAAAAGAAATGGCTTTTACCTTGGGGTGCTCGATTAAAGCCTGTCCAGCCTCAGGACCTAACCCGTGAATTATGTTTAAAACACCATCTGGCAGACCGGCTCTATTACAAATTTTAGATAAGAGAAAAGCTGTCATTGGAGTAACTTCACTGGGTTTAGCAACGACACAATTACCCGCAGCTATGGCTGGAGCAATTTTCCAGGTTAAAAGGTATAATGGTAAATTCCATGGTGAGATACAAGCTACAACTCCCAAGGCTTTTCTTAAAGTAAAATTTATGCTGTTTGAGCCTTGATTTTCATGGCTCTCACTGTAAAACTGAGTCAGCGCATGAGCAAAAAATCTAAAGTTTGATGCTGCACGCGGAATATCTACAGATTTTGCTAAATTAAGTGGTTTACCATTGTCTATAGACTCTGCCTTTGCAAGGTTTTCCAGATCTTCTTCTATGAGGTCTGCAATACGAAGCATTACCTTTGCCCGCACATCTAAATCAGTATTCGACCATTTTGTAAAAGCATCTTGAGCAGCCTTTACAGCAAAATCTACATCAGCTTTTGAACTTCTCGGTAACTCACTATAAATCTTACCATCCGAAGGGCTTATGTTTTGTAAGGTTTTACCTGATGACGACTTAACACCTTCGCCATTGATGTAATTCAGAATTTCTATCATATAATTTTAACCTAGCTGATTATAATTAATTTATAATTTATACTTCTCAAATGTCTTTTAAACAAATCAACTCTGGCAATATTACCTTAACTAAGTATATTTTGCTTGTTTGAATTTAAAATGTAATTGAGTTTTTCAATATCTTGTTCCCTTATATGACTCACATCAAACTTATGTAGTCTCTTGTTCTTCAATTGAATTACTACTGTTTTATTTGTAATTTTTATGCTATCTACCTTTTTTAAATAGATCGTCTTTATTTTGAAATAACCAAATTTTAAAGTGATTATTTTATCATTCCACTCCACATAATTTTTAAACCAATAGTGTTTACTTAATAAAAGTATTGATATAATAGCAACACTACCTGAAAATAACTTACTTTGAAATTCTAATAAAGAGGCTAATAGTAACATTGTCACTATGAAAACCGCAATGACATAAAATCTAAAAATTGAAATCTTATTTAAATTATCAAAAAATACAAATTCCTTCTTATTATTTTGATGGTTTGAAGTATGATTCATTTTTTTTATCGATGTTTATCTCATAATATATTTATGCATTTGAACAGCAGTCTCCTTCGTAATACGCATTTTCACGATAATCATTAAACCCTGCATTAGAATATTTGATAATAATTTTATTTAATTTACTAATGTCACTTGGTTTGATATTTTCGATATTAAAGTCATAAACTTTTCCACTGCTTAAGCCTATTCTTAATAGATTTTCAAGCCTTTGGAGGCTGTATATGTCTGTAAATTTAAAAGAGTGATCAACAAAATAATGAAATTTTAAAATAATCGTATTTTTATTCCATCTGATGTAATTTTTAAACCAAAATCTTCGACCTAGATAAATTATAGGGATAATGAATGCAAACACCCTAATCTTCTCATATGGTGAATCTTCAAATACTGTATGGCTTAGAATGAGACAGGCCACTGCTAAGGCAATAAGACTTAATCTCATAAAAGATAACTTGTTCATCTGCTCAAAATGTATGGATTTTAAAGTCATAGACATTTCTCTTCATTAAAATCTTAAAATCAATTATTTCAAATATACTGAATAATTTTTAAAGCATCTATTAAGCTATAGTCGGTTCAAGCAAAAAACTTGTGAAATGTCATCTTTAGATATTTAAATTATTTTTCAAACTGCTACAGCTTAATATCGGTATCACCCTGAGCGCAGTCGAAGCGCATTAATCAACCTTGAATAAATTTCACGAAGATTTAAATCCCTCTCCATACTTTGGGGCAAGCAAAAAAGTTGGGGGATTGTGTAATATATCCTCAATATTCTAAATTGACTTAGACCGATAGATAATCAAATTAAACCCTTAAAACGCTTAGTTTTTTGTCATGTCATTTTTAGCCCACGGTTTAAACCGTGGGTTAAAAAATAAAGTCCACAAAGTTTCTGCTTGGTCCTAAATCAGCCTGTATTTTAAAATAAAAACAAAAAAAACCAGCTCTTTTGAGCTGGTTTTTATAATTATAATTGATTCTAATATTTTATCGTTTCAATGTAAAATGTGCTTTAAATGTACTTGGGTTACCGGTAGAGGGT
>CAYMXD010000045.1:0-9599 GCA_964394095.1 uncultured Mesohalobacter sp.
TTATGGAGTTCTTTTTGAGACTGAGGAATGTCTTCTTCAGCTTCAGTATTATTGTCTTCTATTTCCGGTTCTTCTTCTATGCTGTCTGTATGTTTTGCGTCTTCATGTTCCTGTTTTTCAAGACTGTTCATCACCAGTCCTACGGCTGTGGCGTAAATAGGACTTGCGGTTTCTTTATCGGTGTCTCCGGCTAGATGTTCGTTGGGATAGCCCACTCTGGTGTCCATTCCTGTGATGTATTCTACCAATTGCTTTAAATGATTGAGCTGTGCACCGCCACCGGTGAGCACTATACCTGCAATGAGTTTTTTGCGTTTTTCTTCGTGTCCGTAGTTTTTGATTTCCAGAAAAACCTGTTCAATAATTTCAACTGCTCTGTAATGGATAACTTTTGCCAAATTCTTTAAGGAGATTTCCTTGGGTTCACGTCCTCTTAAGCCCGGAATAGAAACGATCTCGTTGTCCTTGTTTTCACCCGGCCAGGCTGAACCGAATTTAACTTTAAGTAATTCAGCTTGTTTCTCTATGATAGAACAGCCGTCTTTAATGTCTTCTGTAATGATGTTTCCACCGAAAGGAATGACTGCGGTATGGCGAATGATGCCGTCTTTAAAAATGGCCAAATCTGTTGTACCACCACCAATATCAATCAATGCCACACCAGCCTCTTTTTCCTCTTGACTTAGTACTGCGTTAGCAGAAGCTAGTGGTTCTAGTGTTACGGCGTTTAATTCTAGTCCGGCACTTTTAATACAGCGGCCGATATTTCTTATGGATGAAATCTGACCGACAACCACGTGAAAGTTGGCTTCTAATCTGCCACCGTACATCCCGATGGGTTCTTTGATTTCAGCTTGGCCATCGACTTTATATTCCTGCGGTAACACATGAATGATTTCTTCACCAGGCAACATGACCAGTTTATGAACCTGATCGCACAGTGAATTGATGTCTTCTTCGTCGATGACTTCATCCGCGTTTTTGCGGGTAATGTAGTCGCTGTGCTGTAAACTTCTGATGTGTTGTCCGGCAATTCCTACAGTAACGCGGCTCACTTCCTTGCCCGAATTCTCTTCGGCTTCTTTTATGGCGAGTTGAATGGATTGTATGGTCTGCGTAATATTATTGACTACACCACGATGAACGCCTAAACTTTTTGTTTTTCCAAGTCCAAGTATTTCAAGTTTACCAAATTCATTTTTACGACCAATCATGGCAACAATTTTTGTTGTCCCAATGTCTAATCCAACCGCTATATGTTCTTTTTCCATACTCTTAAGATTCAATTTTTTCACAAACGACTTGATTACCGTATTGTAAGTCTATCCTTTTGTATTGATGCAAAAGGCTGTCTTTCTTAGCTTTCACATAAAAAGCTTTAAAATTCATAAACTTCTGGTCCAGCTTTTCAGCCTTACCTATAAATATTTTGAAGTTTTGATTCCTTAACCTCAAACCAAACCTGCCGTTTGAATAGTTTTTGATTTGAGTAATATTTTGTTTCAGAAATAAATCCTCGTTGATATGCTTGATAAGTATAAATGCAGAACTGATTTCATTGTCATTAAGTCCGGTTACAATTGGCACTCTTGCCGAGTAATTTTCAGATAAGGGCATTTTCACTCCTTTTGAGTCAATATAAAATTGTTCGCTGCCTAAAACGCGAGCCAAAGGTCTTCTTTGTCTAATATCTGCATGCAAATTTCTCTGAATGTCTACGTAAACTTCAGCATTTTCAACCATGGGGTGGGCTTCAACTTGTTTTTCTATCAAATTCAAATCTAACTTTTCTAGGTTTATGTTCTTGACAGGAACTTTATTTTGTATTAACAATTTATTAACCGTTATTTCATCTAAAAATAATTGTTCGTTTTGAGTGTAACTGATTTCAATAGATTCAATTTTTTTTGACACATGTCTTTTATGTGTAAAGCCGGCCAAGAAAATAAATCCGCCAATCATGACCAAAACTTTTATGAGGTTTAATTTATTTTTCATGATTGTAATACTGTTTTAACCGGTTAGCTTCCAATCCTATGTCTCCGGCGCCTAGAAGCGCAATAACTTCGCAATGACTTGTTCTTATTTTTGATAAAATATCGGGTTTTTCAATGACTTCTTTATTACTGTTTTTGACTTTATCACATAAGAATTTTGCAGTAATGCCCTCAATTGGTTTTTCTCTGGCCGGATAGATTTCTAAAAGTTTAATGCTGTCAAATTTATTCAAAGCCACAGCAAATTCCACAGCAAAATCTTTTGTTCTGGAAAACAGGTGTGGCTGAAAAATGGCCATCACTTTTTTATCGGGATACATTTCTCTTAAAGCACTGTGTACAGCGTCAATTTCTGAGGGGTGATGCGCATAATCGTCAATTATGGCAAAATCTTCTTCATTGACGATATAATTAAAACGCCTTTTTACACCACTAAAGTGTCCTAAGCTGTCTGCAAATTTCTGAGCGTTTTCGGGATTGTAAGCTGTTGCTAAAGCCAAAGCACTTATGGCATTGAACAAATTGTGTTGCCCGGGCATTTGAAGTTTTACATCTTCAATTTTTTGATTAGGCAGAACCCAGTCGAAATGGTAAACCCCGTTTTCAATCTTTAGATTTTCAGTATAATAATCAGCTGGTTTTTCAACCTGAACGGAATTCCCATTCAGATTGAGGTCTTTGTGATGAAATAATTTGGTTTTATCTTCAACTAATTCTGTAAAGGCTTTAAAGGTTTGTTCAAGATCTGTTTTGTCGCTATAAATATCGAGATGGTCGGCATCTATGTTTGAAACCAAAGCAATATCCGGATGAAGCTTAAGCAGTGAACGGTCGTATTCATCAGCTTCAACGACAATCACATCGTCGCCGTTATAAACGTAATTTGACTGGTAATCCTGAGAAATCCCGCCTAAAAAGCCGGTGACGTTTTCATCGTTTTCTTTCAGTAAATAGGTCAGCATCGCAGAAATCGTAGTCTTCCCGTGAGTTCCTGCCACTGCTATACAAATCTTATTTTTGGTGATTTCACCTAATATTTCAGAGCGTTTATAAAGCTGATAGGCATGAGACGTAAAATACTCAAAAACAGGCTGATCACTTTTGATGGCTGGGGTGTAAATGATTAAAGATTCTGTTTGTGATATTTTAGAAGCGAGTTTAAGGTCGAAATCATACTCAATGCGAGCGCCGCTTTCTTCGAGCTGTAAACAGATATCCGACTGAATTCTATCGTAGCCAAAGACAGACTTACCCAATCTAAGGAAGTGAAACGCCAAAGCACTCATACCAATTCCACCGATCCCGATGAAATACATCGTTTTGATATGTTCAAGATTTACATTCATTGCTTTGAAATTATGTTTTCCACGATATCTACAATATCCTTTGTCGCATTTGGTTTAGCCAGGGATTTGATATTTTTAGACAAACTTTTTTGTTTTTCACTGTTTTTCAACAATTCCACCAACGTGGGTTCAAATTGGTCATTGAGATCCTTTTCTTCAATACAAATAGCGGCCTTATGGTCTGCAACTGATTTAGCATTTTTATACTGATGATTTTCAGCGACATTGGGTGACGGAATAAAAATCACAGGTTTTCCTACTAAGCTCAATTCACTTACCGAACCCGCGCCAGCTCTGGAAATAATGATATCTGCTGAGGCATAAGCCGCCTGCATATTGTCTATGTATTTTAAAACTTTTTCAGTTTTTGAATTATAAGATTTATAGTCGTCATAATAATAGGCACCACATTGCCAGATAAGATTGCAGTCTAGTGTTTTAAACAGTTGAATGTGTTTTGCAATGGTTTTATTGATCATCATCGCGCCCAAGCTTCCACCAATCACCAGAATGCTTTGTTTGTTGTTTTCCAAACCAAATTGAGATAAGGCTTCTTGTTGAGAAAGTTTATTGTCAATCAAATCTTGACGCACCGGATTGCCTGTCAAGGTTATTTTATCTTTAGGGAAATAGCGTTCCATGTTGTCGTAGGCCACACAAATGGCGTCCGCCTGTTTAGCCACCCATTTATTGGTGACACCGGCATAAGAATTTTGTTCCTGGATTAAAGTTGGGTACTTCATTATATTTGCCATCTTCAGTAAGGGAGCACTTGCAAAACCACCGGTTCCGATGACAATATCCGGATTGAGTTTTCTGATGATTTTTCTTGCTTTTAGTAGGCTTAATAAAAGTTTAAAAGGGAACATTAGATTAGAAAATGATAGTTTACGTTGTATGCCACTAATCCAAAGGCCAATAATTTTAAACCCGGCTTTGGGAACCATTTGCATTTCCATCCTGTCGCTGGCACCAACAAACAAGATTTCTGCCTGCTCTTGTCTTTTTTGTATTTCTTGCGCAATGGCTATTGCCGGGTAAATATGACCGCCGGTTCCTCCTCCTGATATGATGATACGCCAAGGTTTCATAAGGTTTGACTTAAGACATCTAATGGGTTTTCCTGTTCTTCGCCTTTATATTCTAATTCTTTATTGCTATAATCTTCGCTTCCTTTTGAACTTACACTTAAAATGATACCAATGCCCACGCAAGTCATCCAGATGGATGAACCACCACTGCTGATTAATGGTAGGGTCTGACCGGTGACAGGGAACAAATTCACAGCCACTCCAATATTGATAAACGCCTGAAAAATAATAGGTAAACCAACTGCTGCAACTAGTAATTTGGCATAAACCGATTCTTTTTTTGTAAAGATAATGGCAATTCGCAGGAGAATTAGAAGATATATGAGCATGACGAAAAAGCCACCAATAAGTCCGGTTTCTTCTATGATGATGGCATAAATAAAATCTGATGATGACTGTGGCAAGAAATTTCGTTGTACACTTTTTCCGATGCCATTGCCGCTAACTCCACCTGTGGCGATGGCGATTTTGGCTTTTTCGACCTGGTATTGTTCTTCTTCAGATTCGTTTGAGACAAAACTTTCTATTCGGCTCGTCCAAGTATCAACTCTGTTGGGCAATAAGCCCGGGAAAGCCATAGAGGTTAAGATAAACATCGATGCCAGAAGTACTGTTGAGCCTCCTATGTAACCGATATATTTTAAGGGATAACCCCCTAAATATGCCAATAAAATGACCATGCTGAAAATTATGGTAGCAGTTGAAAAGTTTGCCGGAAATATTAAACCGACTACAGTTAGCACCGGAATCCATAAAGGCCAGATGGTTTCTTTAAATGTGAGTTGCTTATCGACGATTTTTGACAAATACCTGGCCACATAAATCATCAACACCACGGCTGCAAAACTAGACGTCTGGAAACTCATATTAACTACCGGAATCGTGATCCATCGGCTGGCGTAGGATCCGTCTATTGTTGTACCTTTAAAAATAGTAATGACTAAAAGCACTATAGCAAAGGGTAACATTAATATTGAAATTCCTCTGAAATACCGGTATGGAATTTTATGGATTGCAAAAATGATGATGAACCCCATAAACAGATGCACAAAATGTTTGATGAGGTAGCTTATCGTATTGCCATCACCACCATTGAGATAGGCAAGATTTGTGCTTGCACTGTAAACCGGGATAAATGAAAATATAGCCAATAGCGAAACCAAGGCCCAAAGACTTCGGTCTCCGCTCAGATTGGTGTTCAGAAATTGGGCAAATGAATTTTTCATTGTAATTATAAATTTTTTACTGCTTCTTTAAATTGTAGTCCTCGGTCTTTGTAGTCTACAAACAAATCAAAACTTGAACAGGCTGGAGAGAGTAAGACCGTGTCATCTGCCTGTGACAAATGGTAAGCTATCTTGACACATTCTTCCATAGATTGTGTTTCGTAAATATCAGCTACACAGCTTTTAAATGCGTTGATGATTTTTTTGTTATCAATACCAAGACAAATTATGGCCTTTACTTTTTCGTTGACCAAAGACATGAGATCGTTGTAATTATTACCCTTATCAACACCACCAACAATCCATATTATATTAGCTGGTATTGAACCTAATGCATAAAAGGTAGCATTAATGTTTGTTCCTTTAGAGTCGTTGATATAATTGACGTTATTGATTTTTAGCACAGGTTCCAGCCTGTGTTCAACCCCATGAAAGGCCTCCAGTTTTTCTCTAATGGTTTTTTTTCTGATTTTTAGCAAATGGGCTACTGTTGAAGCAGCCATTGCATTTTTAGTGTTGTGTTGTCCTTCGACTTCTAAAGCTGATATTGGCATGATATTTATTTTTTTGTCTAAGTTTATAATGATTTGATTGTCTTTGAGATAAGTCCCAAATTCTAATTCTTTTTCGGTTGATATAGGAATGCATTTCGATTTTATGGGGTGGTTTTTAAGCCAGTTGCAGAGGTGTGTTTCGTCTGCGTTGTAAATGAAATAATCGTCTTCGGTCTGATTCATCGCTATTCTAAACTTTGATGCGGTGTACAACTCAAAATTATTTTGATAGCGGTCTAAATGATCTGGGGTGATGGAAGTGATGATGGCAATATGAGGTCTGAATTTCTCGATGCCATCCAGTTGAAAACTACTGATTTCTAAAACATAATTTTTGGTATTGGTTTGAGCAACGGATTTAGCAAAACTTAATCCCATATTTCCGGCCATTTCAGTATGTTCTATTTCGCCATTTAGGATATGGTAAATCATATTGGCAACGGTTGTTTTACCATTGGAACCGGTTACTGCTGTTATTTGGGCATTGGTATGCCGGTACCCAAATTCAATTTCAGATATGACGGGAATATTTTTAGCCGTTAATTGTTTAATAATTTCAGCCTCATCAGGAATTCCCGGGCTTTTTACGACAACATTTGCGTCTGCCAGTTTATCTAAACTATGCAGACCTTCTTCATATTCTACATTTAATTTTTTTAGTTCCTCAATTTTAGGCGCAGTAATCTTACCTGCATCACTCAACAGGACTCTATGTCTCAGTTTTGATGCCAGTATAGCGGCCCCAAGACCACTTTCACCACTTCCTAAAATTGCAGTGTTTTGCATTATCTTATTTTTAAGGTTATGATTGAAATGACAGCTAAGAGGATTCCTATAATCCAAAATCTAACGACAATTTTACTTTCGTGAAATCCTTTCTTTTGATAGTGATGGTGTAATGGCGCCATGAGAAAAACTCGCCGGCCTTCACCGTATTTACTTTTGGTGTATTTGAACCATCCCACCTGCATCACTACAGATAAATTCTCCAGCAGAAAAATGCCGCATAAGATGGGTAAAATCAATTCTTTTCGAGTTGCAATAGCAATCACAGCGATGATTCCACCGATGGTTAAACTCCCGGTATCACCCATAAATACTTGTGCCGGAAATGTGTTATACCAGAGGAATCCGATTAGTGCGCCCGAAAAGGCTGCAATAAAAATGGTCATTTCACCAGATCTTGGAATATTCATCACACTGAGGTATTCCGAAAAAATCACATTCCCTGAAACCCAGGTAAAAATCCCCAGAGTCAGGACAATTATGGCTGAAGTACCACCTGCAAGGCCATCGACTCCATCGGTAAGGTTTGCACCGTTAGACACTGCAGTGACGATAAAGATGACAATAGGGATAAAAATTATCCAGGCGTAAGGCGCCAAATCTTCACTAATCCAAGTGATGGCTTTAGAATAATCCAGTTCGTTGTTTTTTAAAAATGGAATGGTGGTCGTTGTAGACTTCTCTTCGTCTGCGATTTCAAGAATTTGATTGGTCTTTGGATCTAAGACCACGTCGTTTCTTACCGTGATATCGTCGTGAAAATACATTGTCAAGCCGACAATTATCCCTAATCCAACCTGACCAAAAACTTTAAACTTCCCCTTTAGACCTTTTTTATTTTTTCTAAATACTTTGATGTAATCGTCAAGAAAACCTATTGTCCCCATCCATAATGTGGCTACAATGAGAAGAATGATATAGATATTAGTTAAATCTGTAAACAACACTACGGGTAAAAGTGTAGAGAATATGATAATCAATCCGCCCATGGTAGGCGTTCCGGCTTTTTGGGTTTGACCTTCCAAACCTAGATTTCTTACACTTTCTCCAATTTGTTTTTTCTGTAAGATGTTGATGATATACTTCCCGAATATCAATGAAAATAAGAGCGATACAATAGCCGCAATAGCCGCTCTAAACGACAAATACTGGTATAAGCCGGATCCGGGAAAATCGTAAACACTATCAAGATATTTGAGCAGATGGTACAGCATATTTATTTTTTAAATAGTTTTAAAAATGACTTTACAATTTTCATATCATCAAAATCATTTCTCTCTCCTTTGATTTCCTGATAGGTTTCATGACCTTTTCCGGCAATGAGAATGATGTCTTTAGGTTTTGCCATTTTACCGGCGGTTTTGATGGCTTCTTTTCGGTTTGAAATATTGACGACTTTATGCAGTTGATGTAATTCAACACCTTGTTCCATTTCGTTAATGATTTCTTCCGGGTCTTCAAATCTTGGATTGTCACTGGTAAAAATGACCTGATCGCTATATTCTGTGGCAATTTGCCCCATTTTAGGCCGCTTGGTTTTATCTCGATTACCTCCACAACCTACTACTGTAATCAGGTTTTCGTTTTTGGTTCTTATGCTGTTGACAGTTTTCAAAACGTTTTTTAAGGCGTCCGGGGTGTGTGCATAATCTACAATGACAGAGATGTGGTCTTTATCACTAATAAAATGTTCAAACCTGCCACCTACCGGCTGAAGCTGACTTATTAACTTTAAGCACTCTAGATTATCCTGGCCCAGTAAGTCTGAAACTGCATAAACAGCAAGCAAATTATAGGCATTAAATTCACCAATAACTTTCGTCCATACGTCGTGTTCATTTATTTTGAGTTGAAGCCCGGAAAAAGAATTATCAATCACTGTAGACATGTAGTTAGCATGGCTTTTTAAAGCGTAGTAATATTGTTTTGCTTTACAATTCTGAAGCATGAATTCACCATTTTTATCATCGTTATTAGCAACGGCAAAAGCTGTTTTTTTCAATTGATCAAAAAGTCTTTTTTTGACATTTCTATAAGCTTCAAATGTTTTGTGATAATCGAGATGATCGTGAGATAAGTTTGTAAACACCGCCACATCAAAATCTAAACCTAACGAACGCTTTTGGTCGATGCCATGAGAGCTAACCTCCATAAAGGCATATTCCACTCCAGCTTCCTGCATTTTGAAGAGGTATTCATTTATGGTCAGCGAATCCGGAGTCGTGAGTTTTGTGGCGTATTCTTTGTTGTCGACAAGTATTTTTACCGTTGAAATAAGCCCAGTAGCATAGCCGAGTTTTTGAAATAGTTGATACAGCAAACTGGTTACGGTAGTTTTGCCATTGGTCCCAGTAACTCCAATGAGTTTTAGTTTTGAAGACGGATTATCATAATAGTTTGAAGCCATGTACGCCAAGGCTTCACGAGTGTCATTGACTTTTATATAAGTAACTCCATTGATTTTTAACTCCGGAAAGCTTTCACAAACTACAGCAACTACACAAATCCGGAGGTGGACCGAATCATAGATCAAATGCGAGTGGAGGTTGATAAGCAGAAGCGAATGGAGCTAGCGAGCGAAGTGCAGGACCTGCTGATG
>CAYMXD010000045.1:9609-9843 GCA_964394095.1 uncultured Mesohalobacter sp.
TACTGCGCTTTTGATGTAGTCGTGACCATCAGCATCTGTGCCGCGAATGGCCACAAAAATATCATTCAATCCCACTTTTCTGGAGTCGAAATGTAAATTTGTAAACGCCAGATGGGTTGAACCCTCAACGGCTTCAATGCTCACTTTATACAATATGTCTCTTAGTGTATTCAACCTAATATGAGTTTTACTTGTTTAATATTATTTAGATTCTGTCCGGCTTTTATCGATTGC
>CAYMXD010000046.1:0-9830 GCA_964394095.1 uncultured Mesohalobacter sp.
TAGTGAATGGAGAACCGACAGAGTGAATGAAAGAAGACTTTCTGAAGAGGGGTACACAAAAAGAGATGCTTATCTCGGGCAGGGAGATGAAGATGTACCAGCCTTCTCAACAGAAACATATATGGCCGCGCCAAGTAAAGCCTATGGAGGTGATGAAGACATACTTACAGGAGGTAAAGTTACTCAGAAGAAATTAAGCCGAAATCAAGGTGATGATGAATCTGGTAAATACTTAAAGAAAAGAGATGGTGTTATACTAGGTGCAGAATACAGGCTACCAACAGAAGCAGAATGGGAATTTGCTGCATTGGGGATGTCGTCAGTTAGAGATTACAATTCTTACAGAGGAAAAAAGAAATATCCATGGGATGGTAAATATACCCGTACCGGAGACAAAAAATTACGTGGAGACCAAAAAGCTAACTTTAAACAAGGTGTAGGAGATTACGGTGGTATTTCAGGTTGGAGTGATGATAAGGCTGAAATTACAGCCCCGATAAAATCGTTTGAACCAAACGATTTTGGACTATACGATATGGCCGGTAATGTTGCAGAATGGGTACTCGACGTTTACAGACCAAAAATAGACGAAGAATTTAATGACTTTAACTATTTTAGAGGAAATATTTATACCAAAAATACCATTGGCGCAGATGGTAGTGTTGAAGTACTCGATCCTAATGAAGTGCAATACGATACATTAAGTAACGGTAAAATTGTTTACACAAGCCTACCCGGCGAGTTGAGAAAAAAACCTGTAGATGAGGAAGAAACCTACTTAAGAACGCAGTTTAGTAGAGCAGACAATGTAGATTTTAGAGACGGTGACAAAAAATCTTCTCGATATTTTGGCGAAACAGATACAAGCGATGACAAAAAAATGTACAACTCACCTCAACATAAAGTTGAAGCTGGTGAAGAGGGTTTAAATCGAGAGTATGATAAAAGTAATGAGAGAACAACCCTTATAGATAATGAAATCAGAGTGATAAAAGGAGGTTCTTGGAGAGACAGAGCCTACTGGTTAGATCCTGCACAACGTCGTTTTTATCCACAGGATATGTCAACAGATTATATAGGCTTTAGAAATGCTATGTCTATGACTGGTGCAAAATCTTCAGGGCCTAAAAAGAGAAATTAAAATTAAATTATCTTATCTTTTAGCCCTAATTCATATTAGGGCTTTTTTTATATATAGATATGACAACTAAAAAACTTCATTCTCTTTTTTTAAACAGTAGTGGTGTCTCTACTGATACCAGAAAAATCAAGAAAAATCAAATTTATTTTGCTCTTAAAGGAGACAATTATGACGGAAACAATTATGCTGATAAAGCTTTAGAAAAAGGTGCACTCAAGGCTGTTATTAACAAACAGCAAGAAAACATGAAAAATAAAATTCTTGTAAAAGACGTGCTCAAATCTTTACAGAACCTGGCCACATACCATCGCGAATACCTAGAATTACCTATAATCGCAATTACAGGCAGTAATGGCAAAACAACCACCAAAAGACTTGTTGATGAAGTCTTATCCCAAAAATTTAATGTCAGATCAACTCGTGGAAATTTAAATAATCATATTGGTGTACCATTGAGCCTACTAGAATTAGATCACAAAACAGAAATCGGCATCATCGAAATGGGAGCAAATCATCAAAAAGAAATTGAATTTTTATCAAATCTTACTAAACCCGATTTTGGATATATCACAAATTTTGGCAAAGCGCATCTAGAAGGCTTTGGTGGCATTAAGGGGGTTATTAAAGGAAAAAGTGAACTTTATGATCACTTGAAACTACACAATAAAGTAGCATTTGTAAATGCAGATGATACAAAACAAATGCAAAAATTAAAGAATACTAAAAAATATAGTTTTGGAGAAGCAGAACAAGCAGATCTAAATATTTACTTCAAAAAAGCTGAGCCCGTGGTTGAATTGGAATTTCAGGGGATTGACATCAAATCAAAACTGATTGGCAGCTATAATTTTAGAAACATTGCAGCAGCAGTAGGTATAGGGACGTATTTTGGAGTTGATGCATTAGATATTAAAAGCGCTATTCAAAAGTTTGAAGCAAAGGATAATCGTTCTCAAGTAAAAATTACAGCCCATAATACATTAATTTCAGATGCTTACAATGCAAATCCCACCAGTATGGAAGCCGCACTTAGGAGTTTTGACCATCAGGAAGCAGATGTTAAGGTAGCAATATTAGGAGACATGTATGAACTTGGGGGTGATAAAATTAAAGAGCATCAGGCCGTTGCAAATCTCGCAAAGAAACTTTCCTTAGACAATGTTTTATTTTGTGGAGAGATCTTCTCTAAAGCTCTAGTAAATAGCGATTTAAAAACATTTAAAAATTTTAATACGCTTAAAAAACATCTAAAAAACAACCCCATAAAAAATGCGCATATCTTAATTAAAGCCTCAAGAGGAATGGCTCTGGAACGCTTGCATGATGTATTGTAGACATGTCTAAAGTTAGCCTGAAAGACATTAACAGAATTGCTGTACCTGCAATAATTGCCGGGATTGCAGAACCTCTTATATCTCTAACAGATTTAGCAATAATAGGAAATGTAGACAAAAACCCTGTAGAAGCGCTGGCGGCGGTTGGGCTAGTTGGCTCCTTTCTAAGTGCAATTATTTGGATACTGGCACAAACCAAAACGGCTATTTCAGCTATAGTATCTCAACATTTAGGCGCTAAAAGATTGAATGCTGTAAAGACTTTAGTCCCTCAAACTATAGCGCTTAATTTTATTTTAAGCCTAATTATATATGCCGCAACCGCTATATTGGCAGAATATATTTTTAGACTCTATCAGGCAGATGGATTGATACTTGATTATGCTAAATCTTATTACCGTATAAGAGCCTTAGGTTTTCCGCTTACGTTGGTAACCTTTGCTATTTTTGGAGTATTCAGAGGATTACAAAACACGTCATGGGCTATGAAATGTAGTTTGGTGGGTGGATTTATTAACGTGGTTCTTACTTATATTTTAGTATATGGAATTGATGGGCTTTTTTCCGGAATACACCTTACCGGGGCAGCAATAGCCAGTCTAATTGCTCAATTATCTATGCTGCTTATGGCGCTGTATTACTTTTTTAAAAAGACACCTTTTCATCTCAAATTGAGTTTCACTTTAAATCCTTTGCTAAGACCTTTAGTTTTGATGAGTCTGAATCTTTTTTTACGTACTCTATCACTCAATATCGCTATATATGTCGCCAATGCTTTTGCTACCGGTTACGGAAACAATTATATAGCCGCACAAAGTATTCTTATGAATATCTGGCTATTTTTCTCGTTTTTTATAGACGGTTATGCCAATGCAGCCAATGCCATTGGAGGTAAATTATTTGGTGAAAGAAATTTTAAATCCTTATGGTATTTAAGCATCGACATTTCAAAATACTCTATTGTTGTTGCTTTCATTCTAATACTAGTTTGTACTATTTTATACGAACCCATTGGTCTTATCTTCAATAAAGATAGTGATGTGCTTGATTTGTTTTATCAGGTGTTTTGGGTTGTGCTTATCATGCAGCCCATTAATGCCTTAGCCTTTGTATTTGATGGCATTTTTAAAGGCCTTGGTGAAGCAGTTTTTTTGAGAAACGTCCTCTTAGCAGCTACATTTCTTGGGTTTTTACCAACAATATTCATTAGTGATTATTTTGGCTTGCAGCTTTACGGCGTTTGGGTTGCCTTTTTTGTTTGGATGCTCATTAGAAGTTTAAGCTTGATTTTCAAGTTCAGGATAAAATATCTCAATCAGGTTTAAAAGGTTTTTTAAAAACAGTTTAACAATTGGTTACTGAACATATCCGCTTATATCTTTTACATTTACATTTATGGATATTAAACTTCGACAAAGCGGTTATAAATTTGAAGCCTATACCGAAAAGGATTCTTCACCTTTTGAAAAGCTTTTCGATATTTTTAAAGAGCTTATCACCTACACTTCAGGTGATTTTGACGAAGCCATCGACTGGCTAAAAGCTTTAGATAAAGAATATAATCTCACAACTGAAGATTACGGCATTAAGGAATTTATAGAAGACCTTAAAAAGAAAGGTTACATTAAAGAGGAAATACAACCTAAAGGTGGCTCAAAATTATCTATAACCGATAAGACTGAACAGGCGATAAGAAAAAGAGCACTTGAACAGATTTTTGGTAAACTTAAAAAAAGTGCCTCAGGACAACATCAAACAAATAAAAATGGTCTGCACGGCGAACCATCAGGGGATTTAAGATCTTACGAATTTGGTGATGCTTTAGACAAAATATCAATGACTGAAAGTTTGAAAAACGCACAGTCTAGGCAGGGCCTTTCTAATTTTGATCTTACCGAAAAAGATTTGGTTGTTCAAGACAGTTTTCATCGCACACAGATGAGTACAGTATTGATGATAGATATTAGTCATAGTATGATTCTGTATGGAGAAGACCGTATTACACCAGCTAAAAAGGTTGCGATGGCTTTAGCAGAATTGATTACTACGCGTTACCCAAAAGACTCCCTAGACATTATTGTTTTCGGGAATGATGCCTGGCCGATAAAAATAAAGGATTTACCCTATCTCAATGTAGGTCCTTATCATACAAACACAGTTGCAGGTCTGCAGTTGGCCATGGATTTATTGAGGCGAAAACGCCAAGCCAATAAACAAATCTTTATGATTACAGACGGTAAACCAAGTTGTTTGAAAATGTCTGATGGCTCCTATTATAAAAACTCAGCCGGCTTGGATCCATTTATCACCAATAAGTGCTACAACATGGCCGCTCAGGCCAGAAAACTAAGCATTCCGATTACGACCTTTATGATTACTTCAGACCCTTATCTGCAAAAATTTGTAGATCAATTTACAAAATCCAATAAAGGCAAAGCATTTTATTCCGGATTAAAAGGCTTGGGAGAATTAGTCTTTAGAGATTACGAACAAAACAGAAACAAAAGATCTAAATAACATGGATATACACAACATCAGTACTCTAGGAGAACTTAAGAATAATAATTATAAGTCTAAATCTGTAAAAGATGAATTAAGAAGTAATTTAATTTCCAATATCAGAAAAAATGTCAACAGTTTTGAAGGCGTTATAGGCTATGAAACCTCTGTAATTCCCCAGGTTGAAAGAGCGATATTATCTAAGCACAACATCAACCTGTTAGGCTTAAGAGGTCAGGCTAAAACCATGATTGCCAGAAAAATGATCGGATTATTAGATGAATATATTCCAGTGGTTAAAGGTTCAGAAATAAATGATGACCCTTTAAATCCGATTTCTAGATTTGCGCAAGAACAAATTGAAAAACACGGAGACCACACCCCAATTGCATGGTTACACCGTTCAGATCGTTTTTCTGAAAAATTAGCCACACCGGATGTTAGTGTTGCAGATTTGATAGGAGATATAGACCCTATTAAAGCTGCAAACCTAAAATTGAGTTATGCTGATGATAGAGTGATTCACTTTGGTATGATACCAAGAGCCAATCGTTGTATATTTGTTATTAACGAACTTCCGGATTTACAGGCAAGAATTCAAGTTGCACTCTTCAACATACTACAGGAGGGTGATTTGCAAATAAGAGGTTTCAAATTTAGATTCCCGATGGAAATTCAGTTTGTATTTACGGCAAACCCGGAAGACTACACCAACCGAGGAAGTATTGTCACCCCTCTTAAAGACAGAATTGGTTCTCAAATTCTTACGCATTACCCTAAAGATGTACACATTGCAAGACAAATCACACAACAAGAAGTAGAACTCTCTGAGGAACAAAATAAAATTGAAGTACCCGAAGTTGCTCAATTACTGCTTGAACAAATTAGTTTTCAGGCCAGGGAAAGCGAATACATAGATGTAAAAAGTGGGGTAAGCGCAAGATTGAGCATAACAGCTTATGAAAATTTAGTAAGCACTGCTGAAAGAAGAGCCATGATAAATGACGAAAACCAGACTCAGGTGAGATTGTCTGATTTTGGTGGAATTTTACCTGCTCTCACTGGAAAAATTGAATTATTATATGAAGGTGAACAGGAAGGCGTAGAATTTATAGCACAAGGTTTAATTGAAGGTGCTATCAAAAATTTGTATGATACTTATTTTCCTGAAATTAAAAAATTAGAAAAAGAAAATGAAGAAAAACCTCACGATAAAATTGTAAGGTGGTTTGCTGAGAATAATGGCATTGAAATATTAGACGACTCACCAGATAGCCTATACCGTGAAGAATTATTAAAAATAAAGCCACTGAAGACTTTTGTTCAAAAATACATTGAAAATGTATCTGAAAAAGACCAGTACTTTTATATGGAATTAGTGCTTTGGGCTTTAACTATTCATAAGAAATTGAGTAAAAATCGTTTTAATCAGGGCAGTCAGTTTGAAGATTTATTTGGTGACTTTATTAAAGGCATTTAAACCTGATGTGAAATTGATTTTATTCTGATCGCACATATTGATATTTATTTTGAGCAGAATATTTTTTAATATATTCTCTTGCCCGTACACCTTGACCTATCGTAAACTTTGAACGACAATCATGTTGCGTATAGCCCATAAAGTTACGGATATCATCTTCTGTAATATGATAAAATTCACCTTTACAGTTTTTTAACTTACCAGTATATTCGCAATTGTCATTAATGAGATGAAACCGATTATACATATTAGGCATAGCATTGGTATCAGTAACTAAATCGCCGGCACAGTGGGCATTGTATTCAGGATCATTTTTATCTCTTGTTACACGTTCACAGTTTACAGCTTTAAAACCATTATGCATATGATTTAGTCCAAATATATGGCCAACTTCATGAGGTAAGATGCCCGTATTATAGTTTAACATATTTACACCCAATTGATTCCAAGACCATTTACCGCCTCTAAGGTTATTATCAAAATTTGTAAATCTATAAGGCACGTAAATATTTAAAGCATTTTCACTTAGCAAGCCATTGTTTTTTAGGTATTTACTAAAGGAATAATAATCAGTCCAATAAATTTCTGAAGAATTAATCATTTTAAATTCATCAAGTATAAATTTGATTTTCATTTGTTTAAAAGCCGAGTTTAAAAGATTAAGAGATTCACTAATTTTGTCTTCAGTCAGGGCATTTTCACTACTACCGTCATCCCTGTTTATACCCCAAAACACAACAGGTACAGTCAATTCTTTAAAAGTGGCAAGATAATTTGGGTCTGTTGAGAATGTAAAGCCTTCCTGAGGTCTGCAATTTTGAATCTTAATGTCTTGTTTCTCGTGAATACAATATTCATCATTAACTTCATAATTGTGAATTGAATTAGGGAATAGACCGTAAAAAGTAAAACATATAAAATATAATAATCTGTTCATCTTAGGAAGTTTAACAAATAACGACTTATGCTTTGTAATTTACTTTTAAAAACATCAGTATTAAAATATCTTTTGATTTTTTTATACTTTTCAACCTAAATATTATGCTAAACCCTAATTTGTAGAAAATGCTAAAAACAGTGAATAGTTTTGGCTGGCAGGCTCTAAAAACCAAATCCAGAATCTGATGTATTGATATTCATTATAATATTTTGTAAATATTATAATCAATGAAACTACATAAACTTCGAATTCCGTTATCTTTGCAAAATATTTAAGTTATATGAGTATAAATGAAAAACTGTCTGAAATTGAGGAGATTGGTCAAAACCATATTGGTACCTCTACAGACACCCCTTTAAGAAAAGATGCCTTTGAATTAAATGATGAGGACAAAATAAAAAACATTCAGGAGCATGTGGAAGGCATTATGCACACGCTTGGCTTAGACCTCACAGATGATAGTCTAAAAGGCACACCACTACGTGTTGCCAAAATGTATGTTAATGAGATTTTTTCAGGTTTAAATGACAAGCACAAACCAAAAATGTCAACTTTCGACAACAAATACAAGTACGGTGAAATGTTGGTAGAAAAAAACATCACCGTTTATTCTACTTGCGAACATCACCTCTTGCCAATCGTAGGAAAAGCACACGTGGCCTATATCTCTTCCGGTCGAGTGGTTGGACTTTCTAAAATGAATAGAATAGTAGATCATTACGCCAAACGTCCGCAAGTACAAGAACGACTGACTATGCAGATAGTAAAAGAGCTGCAAAAAGCTTTAAAAACTGAAAATGTAGCCTGTGTAATTGATGCTAAACACCTTTGTGTTAATTCACGTGGTATTAGAGACATAGATAGTAGTACGGTTACTTCAGAATTTGGAGGACAATTCAAAAACCAAAATATCAAAAAAGAATTTTTAGACTACATTAAACTTGATACAACATTTTAAAGACAATTATGGCTTTACACAACGAGCAAGAGCTTAAAATATACAATTCGCTTACCGGACAAAAAGAAAAATTTGAATCACTCACGCCTGGTCATGTTGGCATGTATGTTTGCGGACCAACGGTTTACAACAAAGTTCACTTAGGGAATTGTCGTACGTTTATTTCTTTTGATCTTGTATTCAGGTACTTAAAGCACTTAGGCTACAAAGTGCGTTATGTCAGAAATATCACCGATGCAGGTCATCTTGAAAATGATGCTGAAGAAGGTGAAGATCGCATTGCAAAAAAAGCGAGAATTGAAGAACTCGAACCTATGGAAGTTGTACAAATGTACACCCTTGACTTTCATAATACTTTACAAAAATTCAATAACATTCCACCAAGTATAGAACCTACAGCCACAGGACATATCGTTGAACAGATTGAAATTATCAAAACCATAATAGATAAAGGTCTGGCTTATGAAGCCAACGGCAATGTATATTTTGATGTTTTGAAATATAACAAAACAGAAGATTATGGCATCCTCAGTAAGAGGAAGTTAGAAGACTTAATTACCAATACCCGTGAGCTTGCAGGACAATCTGATAAAAAAAACCCACAGGATTTTGCATTATGGAAAAAAGCAGAACCTGAACATATCATGCGCTGGCCATCACCTTGGGGTATTGGTTTTCCGGGATGGCATCTAGAATGTACAGTCATGAGTTCCAAATATTTGGGAGAAGAGTTTGATATCCACGGTGGTGGTATGGATTTAAAGTTCCCACATCACGAATGTGAAATCGCCCAAGGTACAGCTGCTAACGGGAAAAAACCGGTAAATTACTGGATGCACGCCAATATGCTAACCCTAAATGGTAAAAAAATGGCTAAAAGTACCGGTAACAATATTCTTCCTGAAGAATTATTTACAGGACATCATGAGACTTTGTCTAAGGCTTACCATCCTTCAGTGGTGAGATTTTTTATGCTTCAGGCTAATTATAGAAGTGTTCTTGATTTCTCTGATGAAGCGCTAAGTGCTGCCGAAAAAGGCTTTGACAGACTTATGCAAGCATTAAATCATTTAGAGAATTTACAAGCCTCTGAACAATCTGATTTTGCAGTAAACGCCTGGAAGCAGTCTTGTTACGATGCCATGAACGATGATTTTAATTCTCCAATACTGATTGCACAACTATTTGAAGCCGTAAAACAGATTAATTCTGCTAAACATGATAAACTTAAATTAAGCTCTGAAGATATTCAGATCTTAAAGGATACAATGAATGCCATGTGTTTTGATGTTATGGGTCTGGAGCATTTTGAAGACAAAGCTAATGATGGCAGTCAACAAGACGAATTGATTCAATTTCTGATAGACTTAAGAAACCAGGCTAGAGCTAATAAAGATTTTGGGCAAAGTGATAAAATACGTGATCGTTTGAAGGAAATGAACATTCAATTGAAAGATACAGCTGAAGGTACAACTTAC